>JAKQLT010000076.1 GCA_029567025.1 Candidatus Omnitrophota bacterium
GATTACGGCACGCAGTGAAGATGAAGCTGTTGATCTTATTCATCAATTAGGTTTTTTACCTATTTCCGTCACTCTTCAATCTGTTTCTCAAGAATCCCTTCACCCGCAAGAGTTAAAAAAGATTAAGAAAAAAGATTTATACTTTTTCAATCGTCAATTGGCCAATCTGTTAAAATCGGGCGTTTCTATTGTTAAGGCCTTGACCATTATTGAAGAACAAACAGCGCATCTTGTGTTAAAAAAAGTAGTAAGTGGGCTTAATGATAGTCTTACCAATGGGCGGTCATTATCGGAGTCTTTGAGTCTTTATCCTATCGTATTTTCTCCATTATATATTGCTATGGTAACAGCCGGGGAGGAAGGAAGCCGTTTGCAGGATGTCTTGCAAAATATCGCTGATTATCAAATGAAAGAACAGCAGATTCGTTCAAAAGTTTCAACAGCGCTTGCCTATCCGTTGTTTATGGGTTTTATGGGGTTATTATCGGTTTATTTCATTATGGTTTTTGTGCTTCCTAAAATGTCGGGATTATTTGAAAGTTTAGGAAGTTCTTTGCCAGTTCTTACAATAGGGTTGATGCAGATCAGCCGATTATTAAGTCAAAAAGGATGGATAATTTTATTAGTCGTTCTTGGTATTATTTCTTTTTGGATGCGTTGGATGAGGACATCTTATGGTCGTTTATGTGTAAGCCGATTGATATTATCGTTGCCTTTTTTAGGCGATTTATTGTTAAAAGTTGAGTTGTCGCGTTTTTGTCGTACGCTTGTTTTGTTGCTTAAAGGGGGCGTTTCTATTGTCAATGCTCTTAAGATTATTATTCCGATGATTAGTAATGAATCGATAAAGGCGAAATTATCAAATTGTCGAGAAAGTTTATTGATGGGAGGATCTTTGGGCGAAGAAATAAAAAAAATTAAAGAGATCCCTTCTTTGATGGGGCATTTGATTGCGGTGGGAGAAGAATCCGGAAATATTGAAAACGTATTAGAAGAAATTGCGAATACCTATGAACAAGAAACAGATGAAAAAATTAAAGTTATGACGTCTCTTTTAGAGCCAGCGATGATCCTTGCCGTCGGATTAGCTATCGGAGTTGTCGTTTTTGCTATTTTATTACCTATTTTCCAAATAGATATTTTAGCGGGTTAAATTCTAATAATGAAAAAAATTTTTTTATTTTTTTTGTTTGGCGTTATTATTTTTTCTGCCTCACGATTGTTCGCTCAGAATTTTTGGGAAGAAAAGAGCGAGCATTTTATTTTAGAGTATTATGCGCAAGAAGATTTGGATTCGGCAAAGAGGGTTCTTAATCGGGCTGAGGAGTATTATCATAAGATCGCCTATCAAATCGGGTATGCGCGTTATGGAAACTTTTGGACATGGAATGATCGGGTGCGTATTATTGTTTATCCTGATCAGAAAGTTTTTATGATGGAAACACAGCAACCATTCTGGGCCAAAGGAAGTGCGATACGGCATAAAAAACTTTTTGAACAGAAGAAGATCGTTTCGTTTAAACAAGACGGGGATTTTTTAACAACCATTCTTCCTCATGAAATGGCGCATTTGATTTGGCTCGATTTTTTAGGTGTCGGGCGTCCTGTTCCTTTATGGTTTGAAGAGGGGATTGCCCAACTTTTTGAAGAAGGGTATGAACAAAAAGCGCTTGAAATAATGAAGTATTTTATCCGTGAAGAAAAACAGATAGGAATAGATTCTTTAATGACGTTAGATATTAACAATGAAACAGAAATTTTAAAGGTTTCGGTTTTTTATGCGCAGAGTCTTTCCATTGTTCATTTTTTGATTAAGGCCTATGGGACACAGTCTTTTCAACAATTGTGCGGGTATTTAAAGGATGGACGGCCTTTTGTAGAGGCGTTAAGGGCTACTTATACGAATCAAATACGAAGCATAGAAGAATTAGAAAAAAAATGGTTAATTTATATGAAAAGTTGATTTCTGTAGTATGATATATTTATCTTAAGAATATTTTTCTATCAAGGAGGACATAGATGTTTAATAAGGCCAAGAAGAACAAGTTTTATAGACGAGGATTTACATTAGTTGAAATTATGCTTGTTGTTATTATTATTGCGGCCTTATCGGCCATGGTTGTTCCGCGGTTGGTAGGGCGTTCAGAGCAAGCGAAGATTTCTGTGGCTAAAGCGGATATTGAAGCCAATATTGCGACTGCCCTTAAACTTTATGAATTGGATAATGGGCAATTTCCTACCACAGCCCAAGGATTACAATCTTTGCGAGTTAAACCTTCGGTGAGTCCTATCCCTGTTAATTGGAATGGGCCATATCTTCCTAAAGATCCTGTGGATCCATGGGGGAATCCTTATGTGTACGTTTCTCCTGGTCGGAATAATCCCGATTATGATATCTTTTCAAAAGGCAAGGATGTGAATGCTAGCGAAGACGATATCAAGAACTGGTAATTATCATAAATTATTATCCCGCCGATTAAATTCCGTTAAAGGTTTTACATTTTTAGAAATTTTGGTGGCGCTTATGATTTTTTCTTTAGGCGTGATTGCTCTTTTCAGATCTTTTGTGATTGCTTTAGATCGTATGGAATATTTAACACATCGGATTTATGCGTCTATCCTTTTAGATAATCGTATGGAAAAAGCGATTCGGATGCTTCGTGTTTACCAGGCCCTTCCCGTGGACGTTCAAAGATTTGATCGTGTTGACGTTGGCCCTAAAAAAATTAATTTTGAACAAGTCCTTTATGTGAAACCGGTTGAAGATTTTTCTGATATTTTTCAGGTCGATATTAGCATGAAATGGAATCAAAGACGTCGTGTTATGAGCATGTCGCGTGCGGCTTATTTGGCGGATTTTGGAGTAACCACCAACAGGTAAGGATTTTATGAGAATTAAGTCTGACAAAAAAAATAGTCGTCGTGCTTTAACTTTTATGGAAATGCTCATTGTTGTTTCTTTGTTTTCTATGATCAGTATTGTTGTGTATCGGTCTTTTGCCCAAGGCATAACGGTCTGGCGAAAAAGCAATGAGATTGTTTTAGAACAGGATATTGCTATCTTTTTTGATAAGATTGCAAGTGATTTACAGAACGCCTATCATTATTCTCTGATAAGCGTTGAGGGAATGTCATCGCGATTTGCGTTTCCATCGGTTGTGCGTGTTTTGGCGGATTCCAAGAGCTCGTTGTCCTCTGAAGAAACAATTTTTCAAATGGGAAAAGTTGAATATTTTTTCGATCGGTTAGAAAAAAAATTATATCGACGACAAGCCAATTATGCGCAGGCGTTAAAAAATGTTTATCAGGACCCGCAGGTTGTAGTGCCTTTTTTAAATGAGATTTCTTTTAAGTATTTTTATGCTAAGAATTCAGAAGAATTTCCTCGAGATCAGACGCTTGGGATGTTGCCATCAGCCATTGAAATTGAAGTACAGTTTAAGGACCAGTATGGGCAACGATCGCTAAAGAGATTTATTAATATTCCTTTGGGGTTTTAATAATGAGTGGTCAGCAAAAAAACAAAAAAGGGTCAATTCTTATTTTGACAGTATGGGTCTTGATTTTTTTGACTACGTTTGCGGTTCATATGGGAATAAAGGCGCGCCAGCGGATTATTCTTCTTTCACGTGTTGAAAATAGAAGCCAGCTTCATTATATCGCGCAAGCGGCAATGAATAAGGCCGCAGTGGCTATAAGAAAAGATTATGAAAAAAATAGACAAGGATATTCGATATATAGCAAATATTACCGCCACCATAATCCATCTATTTTTTCGTCTATTCGGTTAGGCCATGGGCGTGGTGAAGTGTCTTATTTTTATTATGAGAAGGCCAACGCGACACCAGAAATCTATTACGGCGTTGTAGATGAAGAAGGAAAATTAAATATTAATTTTGCTTCACGAGAAGAGTTAAATCGTTTGATGGAAAAAATCCCATTTATAGGCCGTCAGAAAGGTGCGCTTGTTGTTGAAGCGATTTTGTCATGGAGAGATTTAGGAGAAACACAGCTCCAAGGTTTTTATAGCGATAATTATTATGAGTTTCTCGAATATCCGTATTCTCCTAAACATTATTTTTTTGAATATCCGGATGAATTGTTGTTGTTGCAAGGCATGACTGTAAAGTTTTTTGAACAATTGTCACGTTATGTTACTGTTTATGGTGACGGTCGCGTGAATATTAATACAGCATCTAGAGAAGTTTTATATGCCTTGGGACTTGAGGATGCCGTGATCGAGAAATTTCTTTTTGTTCGTCGAGGAGTTGACGGAAGAGATTTTACCTTAGACGATTATATCTTTGAAAAAACACATGATATCGCCAGCGATATGGCTCAGTTGGTTGAGGTTAAAGAAATTGAAGCGAAGCAAATAGATACATTGAATAAAACGAATAAGGTCAAAATAAATTCTGCGTATTATTTTATTCGGACTGTCGCGAAATTAAATAATCAAAAAGATCCTTTGGTGGCGTTGGGCGTTTTTAATACGGCGGATTGTCAATGGGAATACTATAAAGAAGGAAGGTAAAAATTTTATATTTTTGTTTAGGGAAAATAAAAAAATAAGTTATAATACATATAGTCTTTATTTATTTTATTTATTAAGACATTATAAAGGTTAAAAATTATGCTCAATAAAAGTAATGAATGGATTGCTATTTCTTTGAGTGATGACGTATTAAAAGTCGCTTATGTCAAAGGAACCGCAAACGCAGTAAGAATTGTTAATGCCTTAGCTCAAAATGTGAAAGGGCTGACAGAAGAAAATCTTTTCAAAACGGTCCAATCCGCTTTACGTAATTTTCCTACAAAAACAACACCTGTTTGTTTGGCGATTAGCTCGAGCTTGATTACAACAAAAAATATTGAAATACCTTCCATTGACCATGAAGAAATAAAGTCTATTGTTAATCTTCAGGCGGGGCGTCATACGCCATTTTCCAGAGAAGAAATCCAAATCGGGTATATCAATATAGGTGTTTATAAATCGAATTATACAAAAGTCCTTTTAGTGATTGCGAATCGTGCCGTCCTTAAAAAACAATTAGGGCTTATGGATAAGGCGGGCATTAAAGTTGAGAAAGTCCTTTTTGTTCCTGAAGGCGTTGCGGCTTTTTATTCTTTTGTTTTGGGAGTAAATAAGGAACATTCTCCTGTAGGGATTATTGATGTAGGAAAAGAGACTACAGAATTTATTGTTACATTGCGCGGAGCCGCAATTGCGTCTCGCCATATTCCTATGGGTAAAGCAGATCTGTTAAAAGAAGGAGCCCCTGCACGGGAAAAATTATTAAAGGAATTAGAGAAGACTATTGAATCTTATCAAGGGGAAGATATTGAACAGCCGCCAACAAAATATATCTTAACCTCTGATGATAAGGACATGAAAGAAATACAGGATGCTTTAAGATTAACTTTTAAATGGGTTGTGGATATTGTTCCTTACGTGGATCATGTCAAAGTTTCTTCGGGAGTTTTAAAACATTTGGGTAATGATCATTCTTTTTTAGATGTTGTTTCTTCTTGCGTGAAGGCCTCAGATGCGGAAGTTAATTTAATGCCTGAAGATGTTCAAATTCAAAAAACTATTGAAGCGCAAGGCAAAGAATTATTTAAAACGGCGATTTTAGGGTTTATTTTGTTGATTTTAGTAGCGGGTATTTTTGGCGTGAAAATTTATTTTAAGAATGCTTATCTTGATCGTTTGAAAAAAGATTATAAAGGAAATCGTGAAGAAGTCATGGCGTTAGAACAACGGTCGATTGAAACAAGGATTATTCAGAATTATCTTTCGAGTCGGTTGGTCAGTTTGGATATTATTAATGAGTTGTACAAAAATGTTCCTACTGAAATGTATCTTACCAATATTTATATGGATGATGAAGGACGGGTTATTGTTCAAGGCATCTCTGATATCGCCTCTTTGGTTTTTAACTTGGGAACGGTTTTAAAAGAATCGCCGTTGTTTAAGAGCGTTGATATCAAATCGATGACGGCTAAAAAAGATAGAGGCAAAGATGTTTCATCGTTTGAGATTGAATTAAAACAAACAAAAGCCTTCGTTAATGACGAGAGTTCCGATAAAATCGCTGGAAAGGAATAATAGTTCATATGGATTTCTTTAAAAAAATGTCAGACAAGGAAAAGAAGGTGTTATATATCGCGATTGTTTTAGTGACCTTGGCATTATTAGACAGATTATTATTAGGCCCTGCATCCGAGAAATTGCGTATGATTGATGAAGAAATTAAACAAGAAGAGATTATTATTCAGCGTGATGCGCGTTTCTTACGATATAAAGATCAAATCTTAAAAGAAAGCGAATCTTTTGAGAAATATTTTACAGTCAAAGCCCCGGATAACGATGTGATTAACGCTGAATTTTTAAGTATTATTGAAAAATTAGCCACTCAATCTAACGTAGTGCTTGCTAAAAGCAATCCTTCCAAAGCCAAGGTTCATAAACAATTTATTGAATATACCGCTGAATTAGAATGTTCGGGAGAACTTAAGAACGTCATTTCTTTTATGTATGCGATTAATACTACTGAAGACCTTTTAAAGATTTCTAAATTCAATATATCACCTAAAAAAGGGACAGAAAGCGATGTGATTGTGTCGATGACTATCGTTAAATTATTGATTGCCCGGGATATGTCAAATTTAGAAGAAGTGGTAACGCCATAAAGTTTTTTATCATCATGCCTGCGTTTTGATAACCTCATGAAAAAAATATCTTTTAGTTGTTTTTCTCTTATAGTTATTTTCTTATTTTTTACAACATTTTTATACGCGAATCCCGTGAAAGAAATTTATGAAGAGGGACTCGCCGCTTTTTCTAACCAGGATTATTCAAGAGCTATAGAATTGTTTGAGAAAGCACTGACCTATTATCCTAAATTAGCTCCTGCGTATAATTATATAGGACTTGCTCAAAAGGCTTTAAATAGAAGCATTGAAAGTATTCGTATGTCTTTTGAGAAAGCGATAGAGGCCGATCCTTCGTATGCTCCCAGCTATGATAATTTAAGTAAGTATTATTATGCGTTAGGACAATTTGATACAGCGGAATCCTATGGGCTTCAAGCCATTGCCCTAAATCCAGATGAGGTATCTTCATATTTAACGTTAGGATGGACTTGCCTTATAGGGCAAGGGAATGCTAAGAAAGCGATCAGTCATTTTGAAAAAGCTTTAACCTTAACAGATTTTCTTTATGTTTATTTTGGCTTAGGAATAGCGTATTATATGGATGGGCAAAATTATAAAGTTTTGGATATGATTACGCGATTACGAGAGAAAAATGAAGAAGACTTAGCTTTAAAACTGGAGATTTTATTGCGCTCTGGGACGTATAACCCATCTCAGTATAAAGATTTTGTTGGAATGTTAATAACAACAGGAATTTTTACTGCGGAAACAGCCCCTTCTGCCTCGAATAATATTCGCGTCTCAGAACCTTTAAAAACATCTCCCTCTGTTGAACCCTCAGTAGCACAACGTATGTTAGAATTGCAAAAAAGAGGGGCGGATTTCTATGATACGGATCTTTATTATTGAAATAATCCTTTAAGGTTAAGGATTATGTTCGCCTATTTCTTGATAAAACCCTTCCCAATCGACTTCAAAAACTTTTATTTCTGTTCGTTTTGTTAAATCAGATTGATGCGTGAATGGCTTAAAATAGCGAAGGCCTTTGCCATCAAAAAAATACAATTGGATAAAGAGAGATTTCGCAAGGGCATGGT
>JAKQLT010000090.1 GCA_029567025.1 Candidatus Omnitrophota bacterium
GCAGGATTTTTCACTGTCATATAAATTTGTGATAGGGCGGTATTCTAAAGATCCTTGACAGCGCACAACAGCTACTAGGGGCGTTTTTTCAATCGCTTTTAATCCTAAAACATTAGCGACATTTTGCATGCACGCATTACCGCCGACAGGACAAAAAAGTTTTTCTAAATCTTTTGTTTTAACCAACGCCTCGGAAAAATTACGGCAACCGGCATACCCGCATCCGCCGCAATTAACGCCTGGAAGAACAGCCGTTAATTTTTCAACAAGAGGGTCTTCTTCTGTCTTGAATTTTTGAGCTACAAAATAAAGAATTACAGCAGATAGAATTCCAATTGCTGTTAAAGAAAGAATAGTTGATAAAACAATTGAAGACATAAATGAAGCAGATTACTTATTATTCTTTTATTTTTAAAGAAAAAATCGTTTTTAATTTCTCCCTTAACACATAAAGCGTTCCATAATAGACCATAACAGATAAAAGCGCTAAAAAAACAGACAATCCTTCATTTTGCGTTATTCTTAAGAAAAAAAACAAAAAAATGATAATAATAAAAAAAGGAACAATGTATCCCAGAAAAAGAGCCATATATCCTGAGGATTGTTCCATAATAACAGTTACCTTATCTCCAACCTGATAAGCAAGGTTCGCATTTTTAATTTCTACGATCTTATGCGTGGTTTGTGATAAAGAACAGAAATTTTTTGAATGGCAAACGCCACAAGCGTCTTTTTTTTTAATCTCAATTTTTATGTGGTCACGGCAAATTTCTTTTACAATCCCTTCATGTTCAATCATCGAATATATTCCGCTTCCAGTCTATTGTCAAATGACTTTTAGTAAATATTGCGAGAAACTTTTAATTACAGTGATCGTTTCTTTATCCAACTGTTCTGCGTATTTTGATTGAGAATTATATAAAATGCCATAGGGAGCGAAAATCTTCCCTTTAACTAAATTTGTGGGAATAGAAATAGAAATCATTCCCATATGCTGGCCATAAGTATGAATCGCCTGAAGGCATAGATTGCCTCCTGTTTCAGAACTTCCAAATGAAGTAAATGCCGCTAATTTTGTTCCAGCAAAACGGCCTTCAAACCAATACTTTGATGTCGCATCCATAAATATTTTCATTTCAGAAGAAACATTGCCGAAATAGGTCGGAGAACCTAAAATGACAAGATCTTTATCTAAAAGGATTTCTGGTGTTGCTACAGGAAGATTAAACATGTCATTAAGATGTTTTTGAGCGATTTCAGGAGTGTCTGGTTGTGATTTCCAATCAGGATCTTCAATGCGGCAACAAGAGATATTTTTTTGTCCATTATCGATAAAAGATTCGTAAAAAGTTCGCGCGATTAAATAATCATTTCCGCAAACGCTATGGAAAATGACGGCTATTTTTTTCATATGGGTTATAATCCTTGCTTCCTTTAATTAATTGAAGAATTAAATACGTTTTAGCCCGCGAAGTTGCGTTTTAATACGAGGTTTATAGGTTTTTGCGTTGCGTTTTTTCGGGGTTTCTAAAAATTTGACTGCTACAAGAAAATAAGCTCCTGTTTTTTTTCGTTCTACGCGAACAACTTTGCCAAACCCTCTAAAAATATCTAAAATACCGGACATAACAACATGAATGTCAATAATGTCTCCTTGTCGATATTCTATATCTGAAAAAAACGCTAATCCCCCAAGACTCATATCATAAGTTGTTGAAAGACGCCATTCGCTATCTAAAGCTTTTTTCTGTAAATTAGCTAAACGATGTTGAACGCTTAAAATGCGTTTAGCCCTGACCCATTGACGTTGTTCAATACTCGATTGTTTGACCATAAGATTTTATTTTTGTGATAAAGGATTTCAATATATATTTCAATGAAGCGAAAGTCAAGCATAAATTGTTATATAACAAAATGTTACAAAAAATGATTACGGTTTAATCATTTTTTTGACATCAACAATAGTATTAAATTCTTTTAAAGTGAGATAACGCAGTTTTAATACGGCTTCTTTAATAGAAATATTTTCTTGATAAGCCTTTTTTGCTATTTGAGCCGCTTTATCGTATCCTATTTTTGGCGTTAAGGCTGTAACCAGCATTAAAGAATTTTCAACATTTTCTTGAATTTTTCTTAAATTTGGTTTGACACCTAAAATGCAATTTTTATTAAAACTATTAACGGCATCGGTTAAAAGATTTATTGATTGAAGGAAATTGTAAATAATAACCGGTTTATATACATTAAGCTCTAATTGACCTGAAGCGCTTGCGATAGAGATTGTCGTATCATTTCCAATCACTTGAGCACAAACCATAGTCATAGCTTCACATTGTGTTGGGTTGACCTTCCCCGGCATAATGGAACTTCCAGGTTCATTTGCGGGTAAAATAAGTTCTCCAATGCCGCAACGAGGCCCGGAACTTAAAAATCGAATATCATTAGCGATTTTCATTAAAGAAACAGCCAGTGTCTTTAAATTTCCGCTCATTTCTACAATGCCATCATGTGTGGCTAAACTTTCGAATTTATTGGGAGCTGTTATAAAAGGATGTTTTGTCAATTGCGCGATTTTTTTTTCTACTTTTTGAGCAAAGCGCGGATGGCTGTTTAATCCTGTCCCAACGGCTGTTGCCCCTAAAGCTAATTCATATAATGAAGGTAAAGATTTTTTTATTCGCTGAATATTTTTTTTAATTTGAATTTGATATCCTGAGAACTCTTGTCCTAAGGTAATAGGCGTTGCATCCATTAAATGGGTGCGTCCAATTTTAATGATATTTTTAAATTCTTCCGTTTTTCTTTTTAGCGTTTTTTCTAATTTTTCTAACGCAGGAATAAGTTTCTCTGTTATTTCTTTAACTGCGGCAATGTTCATTGCGGTCGGAATAACATCATTGGAAGATTGGCAGCGATTTACATCGTCGTTAGGATGGAGAGTTTTTTTATTGTGGTTATGTTTTGCCGCACGATTTGCGATAACTTCATTGACGTTCATATTAGTTTGTGTGCCGCTTCCTGTTTGCCAAACAGATAAAGGAAATTGATTGTCTAATTCTCCCTTAATGATTTCATCTGCTACTTTGACAATAAGTTGAGCTTTATTTTTAGGTAGGATTTTTAATTCTTGATTAGTTAGTGCCGCGGCTTTTTTCACTAACGCGAGCCCCTTTATAAAAGTTTGAGGAAAAATCTCTGTCCCAATAGCGAAATATTTTAAAGATCTCGCTGTTTGAGGACCGTAATATTTATCAATAGGAATTTTGATTGTTCCGAAACTATCTTTTTCTATACGATATTTCATAATATTATTCTTGATTATCAATAAAATATGTTAATAAACGAATGCCTGCGCCTGTTGCTCCATAGTTAAAGTAAAGACGACTGTCATTTTCGACAAAAGCAGTGCTGGCGATATCCAAATGTGCCCATGGAGTTTCTTCAGCAAATTGACGTAAAAACTCGGCAGCTGTTATGGTCCCTCCTACTCCTTTAGGATAACCGGTATTTTTAATATCAGCGATTTTCGAACGCACAGAATCTTTGAGCTCTTCATAATGAGGAAGTCGCCAAATCCTGTCATCTGTTTTTTGGGCCGCGTTAAGGAGTTGCGTGGCAAGTTTTTCATTCGGGGTAATAAGCGCGCTGTAATCATTCCCCAATGCAATTGCGCAAGCGCCTGTTAATGTAGCGATATCGATGATTTGAGCTGGTTTATAATTCTTTTTGATATAAGAAATCGCATCTGCTAAAACAAGGCGGCCTTCAGCGTCGGTATTTAGAATTTCAACAGTTTTGCCTGAATAACTTTTAATAACATCTCCTGGTTTATACGCGCAAGAGCCAATCGCGTTTTCTGCTATAGCACAAACAAACAAGATGTTCTGTTTTGATTGTAGCGCAATTGTGTTTTTAAGCGTTCCTATGACGGCGCCAACGCCGGCCATATCATAACGCATGGTTTCCATGCTTCCCGTCGGTTTTAAATTGAGGCCTCCGGTATCAAAGGTAATTCCTTTTCCAATAATAGCAGTGTATTTTTTATTTTTCGAATTTCCTATATATTTAATGATAATAAGCTTAGGTTCTTTTCGGCTACCTTGATTAACCGCTAAATGCAAATTAAGGCTTTTAGCTTTGAGTTGTTTTTTATTTAAGACAGTTATTTTTATATTTTTATGCTGCTGAATCATTTGGCGAATAACTTTTTCTAAATAAACAGATGTGATGGTATCCGCGTTATCATTGATAAGATCGCGCGCAAAATTAACGCCCGCACAGATTTTAATCGTTTTATCATAAAGAGGTTTTTTATCAGCAA
>JAKQLT010000095.1 GCA_029567025.1 Candidatus Omnitrophota bacterium
AGAAAGTTAAGGTTTTTACCCCCAATGCCGCGGCCATATGGCGCGGGCCGGAGTCATTACCTATAAATACGGTAAGCTGTTTTAAAAGAAAAGCAAGTTTAAGGAAGTCAAGACCGCAATAAAGTTTGGCATTGTTTCCTAGCGCATTGACAATCTGCAGCCCCAGTTCTCTTTCCGCGTAAGAAGCAAAAACCGCTATTTTCATTTTTTTCTCCGTAAGTATCTTTCCCAGTTCAATGAAATTCGCGGTCTTCCACATTTTAGCGGGCCTTTTAGCGCCTATACCGAAACCAACGGTGTTTGCGTCCGGATGGTCGTCTATATATTTAATGTCTTTTTCTTTGATTGTCAGTTTTGTTTTTATTGAATTAAGCGGAGGCATTTTGATTGCCAGGGGTTTTAATGTTTCAAGGTCGCGAAGTGTAATAGGTTTTGGTTCTTCTTTAATTCCAAGCGGCGCGGATGTAAACCAATCCTTCCCGCTGTGATTGTGAACAAGGCGCAGTTTTGCGCCTGACAGCCGGGTAATAAGCGCGCTTCTGAATGTGGCGTGAAGGTTAATGGCAATGTCAAATTTATATCTGCGAAGCCTGAAAATAAGGGTAATAAGATTTAATATGGATTTTTTATCGTATGTTATTACCTCTGAAACATGCGGAAGAAGGTACTTGAAATTTTCGTATTCTTTTTTCAGTACATATACAATTTTTGGAGAGTTGCAGTTTTCATACATGGTTTGTATGACGGGCGTTGAAAGGACAATATCGCCTATGTCACGCAATTTAATTATCAGTATCCTGTTAACATTCTTTAACATTTTTAAATCCCCGCTTTGTATCGGCTTAAAAGAAAAATACCATAGAGGTTTACCCCTATGGTATTTTTTATGTTTAAATAGTTGCCGTTATATTTTAAGGCGTGTGAAGTTCTTCGTGTTCCCTTAAAAGTTTGTCTATTTTGTATTCTTTTTTCTGCGCCATTTCATTAAACTGCCTTACGTAAGAGTTATAAAGATCCGTAAATTTCATTACATTTTTTTGGGCGAAAAACATCTCTTTTTTGTTCTGTTCATAACGTGATTTTGCTTCGTCCGGCCTTTGTATTAATTCGGGGCTGTTTTTAAGAATCTTTTCAACGGCTTTCATGTTGTTTTCTATTTCGTAATAATCTTCATGAAATTCATCAACCTGAAGGCGCGCGTATTGCAGGGTATATTCAGCTTTATCCGCGGATTTCGCCCACTGTGTTTCAACTTTATCCCGTTCGTGAAGCGCGGCG
>JAKQLT010000127.1 GCA_029567025.1 Candidatus Omnitrophota bacterium
AAGCTGATAAACCAGTTTACTCTTAACATAATTAAAAAACCAACCATAATCATAAAACTTCCCAAATATAACGGATGCCGCACATAAGCATAAGGTCCGCTTGTGGTTAATTTCTCCATCTTGATGGCATAACAATTTGCCCAACTGCGGATGCCTAAACCTAAAACAATAAACCAAATACTGTGCATAATCGATTTATCTGTAGAATAGCCCGATATTATTGCCCAGACGCCAAAAGGATAAATAATGGCGAATCGCAATTTAAACCAACGATTTAATCTTTTTTGCCATTGTTCATTTATCATAGTTAAAAATTTCATTAAAATTTTAACGGAGAGGGAGAGATTCGAACTCTCGGACCACCTTACGGCAGTCACACGCTTTCCAAGCGGGCCCATTCAACCACTCTGGCACCTCTCCAAGAAACAAAATATTATCTTAACACCTAACCCATATATAATCAAAACTTAGCTATTAAGAAAACGTCACTACGTTAAAACTTTATTCAAAAAGTTCCGCCGCTCTTTATATGCCCGATAAATATACCACAAAACAATTTTGAAACCAGAAAAAACTTAGCGATAATACCGCGAATGGCTACGAGGATTCGTTTGCGATGAATCCCAGACATCATCCTCATGAAATCCATAAGAAAAATGATGACTCTTCCGATTCATAAGAGGCGCACTTAATAAATGCTGTGGAATCTCTAATAAAAAACGTGACGGCCGCTGAATTTTTGTTGTTCCAAATATTCTACGACTTTGAGTGTAACTTAAAAACAATCTCTGTTTCGCGCGTGTTATTCCCACATAACACAACCGCCTTTCTTCTTCTAATTCATCCTGTGATTCATAAATCGAACTACCGTGAGGCAAAAGCCCTTCTTCCATCCCTAAAATAAAAACAACAGAAAATTCTAATCCTTTAGCACTATGAAGCGTCATTAAGGTAAAAATATCCTCTTCGTGTTGCCAAGAATCTAAATCTGTTTGGAGACTGATATATTCCAAATAAGCCTGCAAGACATCCGCGCCACCATGATAGGCCTCTTCAAAATCAGCGATAGAACTAAAAAATTCTTGAATATTTTCAATACGATTTTTGGATTCTAAACTGTGATCGTCTTCTAAGGCCTTAATATAGCCCGAATCTTCCATCACAGATTCTAACAGTTGCGTTAAAGTCAACGTTAAACGCACACCGCGCAGGCCTTCTATCATCGAACAAAACTGCGTTAAAGAATTTTTAAGCCGCGCGGGAATATTTTCTGTTTGTAAATAAAATTTTATTCCATCGAAAAATCCCAAACTGCTTCTTTGCGCCAACTCAGATATTTTTTTAACAGCTTCTTCTCCTATTCCACGTTTAGGCGTATTAATTATTCGAAGCAAACTGACTTCATCTCGCGGATTAAAAATGACCCGTAAATACGCCAAAACATCTTTGATTTCTTTGCGTGCATAAAATTTAACGCCACTGACAACTTTATAGGGAATTCCCGACTGAATAAGTTCTTCTTCTAAAACCCGGGATTGCGCATTTGTCCGATAAAAAGCCGCCATATCTTTCATTTTATAACCATCCCGTCGCATCTCAGCGATTTTTCTGACTAAGAATCGCGCCTCACCGCGCTCATCGGTTGACACATGCGCGTCAATAAGCGCGCCCTCGCCATTTTTTGACCACAATTCCTTGTGTTTACGATGCGTGTTATGCGTAATGACAGCATTCGCGGCTTTCAAAATAGTATTTGTCGAGCGATAATTTTGTTCTAATTTAACAACTTTGACATTCTTAAACATTTTTTCAAATTCTAAAATATTCTGAATATCTGCGCCACGCCATTCATAAATAGATTGATCCGGATCTCCTACAACCGTAATATTTTGATGCCCTTTAGCAATCAAATAAATAAATTGATGCTGGGCGTAATTCGTATCCTGATATTCATCCACAAGAACATAGCGATAACGCGATTGATATCGCGCTAAAATATCTGGATTTTTTTCAAAAAGCTCAACGGTTTTCATAATTAAATCGCCGAAATCCACTCCATGATGATCTTTTAACCGTCTTTGATAAGAATCATAAATATCAAAAAAATGCGGCTCTTGATATTCAGGGTCGTCCTTAATATCCAAGGAATTTAAAAGCCGATCTTTGCACTGGCTGATTTTCTCAACAAAATGTTTTGGATTCATTTCCTTAAGATCTAACTGCAAGGCCTTTAAACACTCTTTAACAACCGAAAGCTGGTCCTGTTCATCATAAATAATAAAACTTTCTGCAAGGCCTATAGCCCTTCCCTCTCGACGCAAAATCCCTAAACAAACAGAATGAAAGGTGCCCATCGTCACATGCGATTTCGCATATTGAAAAACACGCGTTTTCATTTCTTCTGCGGCTTTATTCGTAAAAGTGACAGCTAAAATATCTTTAGCAGAAACACCTTTCTGAATTAATACGATAATCCTGGCTGTTATGACGCGCGTTTTTCCGGATCCTGCGCCAGCCACAACCAATAACGGGCCATCTTGATGTAAAACAGCCTCTTTTTGTTCCGCGTTTAAAGACGAAAGAAAATCAGTCATAAAAAATTAAAAGAAAACTCCGGGTGGCGGTTTAGGGACTTTACTCGCGATGCCTAACAATTTCCCTAAAATATCAAAAGGAAGTTTAATAAGCGCGCATCCGCTTAAGGACAAGCATAATAAGACGATAAAGACAAAAAAATAATTTTTGCCTAAAAATAAAGAATGAAACAATCTACATCTTTTGATAAATTCCCACCAACTGCGTTTGTTCAAGGATATGCCCTTCCATCGCCTGTTCTAAAATATTTTTAGTAATACCTTCTTTAAGATCTAAGAGAATATCTAACGCGTAAAGTTTTAAAAAATATCTGTGCGCGCCTCGCGGAGGGCAAGGCCCACCATAATTCTTATTGCCAAAATCATTAACGCCTGAAACGCCTATAAGACTAGCACGTCCTATTGTTGTCGTTTTAGGATCAATATTAAAAACAACCCAATGAACCCAATCTCCCATCGGAGCATCAGGGTCATCCATAATCAACGCTAAACTTTTTGCATCTTGCGGCACGCCTGTTATTTCTAAAACAGGATTTTGATTTTCCCCCTGGCATGTCAATGCGCGAGGAATTTTTCCGTAATCATTAAAATCGGGCGAGGATAGCTTCATCAAAATATCCGCATAACCAGAAAAAGAAAAACACAAAAAAACAAAAACAACAATAAAAATTCGTTTCATTATAAAAATTACTCTTCTTTAGTAACTCCAATATTTAGTTTTGTAATCCCTAACTCTACCAGAGGGTCTAAAACATCAACGATTTCCTGAAACCGCACAAATTTATCTGAACGAACAACCACGCTTAAATCGGGATTCTCTTTCTTTTTTTCGGAAATTTTTAAACGTAATTCCTTGCGTGTCACAATTTTTCCGTCTAAATAAACCATTCCCTCTTGAGTAATAATAATCTCGGTCTGTTCTTCTCTTGCTTTTTCAAGGGCTACGCCGCTTTTGGCTTTTGGTAAATTAATTTTGATATTTGATTGATAAATAATCGGAGTCGTAATCATAAAAATCAAAAGCAATACCAACGATACATCCGTTAAAGGAGTGATATTGATTTCTGAAAAAATACGCTGTTTTTTATTTTTTCTTTCTTGCATAAGTTATTATTTACTTTCTGTTAAAAGATCCAATGTTTCTGACGCGCACAGCTCCATATCCATAATAAAACTATCTATTCTTTTGACAAAATAGTTGTAAGCAATAACCGCAGGAATCGCTACACATAATCCGGCAACCGTTGTAATTAAGGCTTCCGCAATGCCATTAATC
>JAKQLT010000137.1 GCA_029567025.1 Candidatus Omnitrophota bacterium
AAAACTTGGAATAAGTGCGACGGTTTTATCGAAAATCAGTAAAAACGGCGTAAGGCAAATAACAGTAGGAACGCTTGATAAAATTGCTGATGCGCTTGATATGGAATTGATTATAAAATTAAAACCTAAGAAAGCCGCATAGCAGGAGTTATTATGTCTTCCCAAGTTATGACGATCAAAGAGCTGGCCAAATACCTCGACATAACCGAAGCCACGATCTATAAAAAAGTATCGAACAATGAGATCCCATATACCAAGCTGGGAACGCTGCTGCGCTTCCCCAAATGGGCGATAGACCGCTGGATATCCGAAAACACGGTCGAACCGCCAGACGTCACGGTCCTCTATCTATCGATTAAATCGATACTTACAAAACATCATTTCCATTTTTCTTGACAATCCGGCCCAATTCGGTTAAAATATACCGAATTGGAAGGCTAAATTCTGCCGAATCAGGCAGAATCTACCGAGCCGCCAATCTCCCCGGAAGCCTGTATAACAGATTGAGGAGCGTTGAAAATGCCAGAAGCGTTAAGCATAACGAAGCCGAACACGGTTGAAACCTTTATGAAAGCGAACACCGATCTGCGGATCGCCGCGGACGCCCTGAAAGAATTTCAGAAACAACTTGACACCCTGGCGCTCTCGATCACGAAAGAAGCCGCCAAACAGGCAACGGCCGCCGGCCGAACCACGATCATGGCCGCGGACGTTAAATCCGCCATGACGGTCGTCACGGGCTCGACTTCGGATCTTCCCTATCTTTTCCGCCAGCTTGAAAAGCTGACCGCCAAGGAAACCGCCGACCTTTCGACGCTGATCCAGAAATGGATCGCGGCCCACTGACGCTATGAAAAAAGCAGACATCATTAAAGCACTCATCAAAAAACACGGTCTAGCCGTCCGCCAGGCAGCGGCGGTCCTTAATACCTGCCTCGATGAAATCGTGTCCGGCCTGGCGAAGGGCGAAGCCGTGGAGCTGCGCCGCTTCGGCATATTCAAGACCAAAAAACAAAAGGCCAGGACGATCATCCATCCAAAGACCGGGAAGCCGCTCAAGCGCCCGGCTCGAACGATTGTCTTATTCGAAGCCGGCACAGCGGTTAAGGCCGCCGTCAACAAGCCTGGTCGGAAAAAGAAAAATTGACAGTTTTCAAATCCAGATGGTATTTCAGCTTACACAAGTTTTATTTATGCCGTCAAACTACTAGTATAAAACCGCTTGATATTGTTTCAATAATGGTATATAATTTTTGTAAATAAAATGTTAATGGAGAACAAAAATGAAATTTTCTTTGTTGATGATTGCGATTCTTTCGATCTTGATATTGACATTTCCTGTCTTTGCTGCTGATTCCTTTGAAGAAACACTTAAAAAAGCAGAAAATGGAGACGCCATAGCTCAAGAGCTTTTAGGAACGCTGTATACTCTTGGCAATGGTGTTCCTAAAGATTACAAGAAAGCGGCTGAATGGTACGAGAAAGCAGCTTCACAAGGGGTAGACGAGGCTCAGTACAGTTTAGGAATGATGTATTATGACGGCATTGGCGTTCCTCAAGATTATATAAATGCATATGTTTATTTTAATCTTGCTGCCGCAAGTGATCATAATAAAGCAATTTTTAAAATATATCTAGTTCAAGCAATAATGAGTCGTGATCAAATTGAAAAGGCTCAAAATATAAGTCAAGAGCTTTTTAAAAAAATCGTAGATAATAAAAAGTTTGCGGCTGATGTCATTGAAGCGGCAATTAAAAAAGCAGAAAGCGGAGATGCCAAGGCTCAATACGAATTAGGCTTGCGATACGCCGCCGGCGCTAACGTTCCTCGAAACGACAAGAAAGCGTTTGAATGGTACGAGAAATCGGCTTTACAAGGAAATGCCACTGCTCAGTACAATTTAGGAATGATGTACAGTACCGGTACTGGCGTTCCAAACGATGACAAGAAAGCTCTTGAATGGCTTGAGAAAGCGGCTTTACAAGGGGAAAAAGAGGCTCAGTACAATTTAGGAATGATTTATTATACTGGCTTTGGTGCTCCTCGAGATTATATGAATGCCTATGTTTATTTTAATATTGCCGCCACAGGTAATCATGAATACGCAATAGAAAATAGAAAGCAAATCCAAGAAAAAATGACACCAGCCCAAATTGAAAAGGCTCAAGAGCTAAGTCGCGAGCTTTTTAAGAAGATCACAGACAATAATAAAATGAAAAAAATTATAAAATAAACACTGTTCACAGGATTGCCGCAAACATTATGCTCTAACTTTGATTAATGTTCGCTAGCTGATAGTTTTCGGTCACCTTGTTTATTATTTTATATTTGACAATAAAATCAATCTTTTCTTGAAGCATAATTATAAATAGTGTTACCTATTTAATGCTCTTGTTAATAATTGCTGCTTTTACTTAACAACAAAGACATAATAATAACCATAAGTTTAAATATAATCATTAAAAACTCCTTTACTTAAGTCTTAAGTTAATTATACATAAAAAAAAAGAAAAGTCAACACATTGTCATTAATAATAAACGATTTTACCAATAAAAGCTCTTTCCTGTCTCGTCGATAGGGACGCCCGCCGCCGCCTCGCCGATAATCCATGCCTTATGTAAACTTTCGCCCGGCCGGCGCATCCTGGCATCTTAACCAACCTTGTTTTTATTAAATTTGTCCGCATATTTGCCGGCCGGGCTCAGACGCTCGCCGCATCGTGCGGCTCGCTTTTACATAAGGCGGGTTTATCGGCGCGCGCCATCCTTGGCGCTAACGGCGGCGGCTAATTGCCGGCCGTTCTGTCTCGGTGCGCGGGCGCGCTCGCTTGCAGCTCGCACTGCCCGCCCCAAGTGGACCGTTCACAATCCTTTAAAATCCATGAAATTTAAAATTAAAATTTTCGAACGCATATAACGCGTTTTAAGAGGCCTTCGATTCACCAGACGACCCGAACTACCGTCGACCTCTTTTGCGTTCGTTGTGGCTCCGCTTTCGACCCCGAAATTTGTTATTTTTTTAGGAAATAGAGAAACAGTTCTGTCTCGATTAAAATTTTTGTCTTGAACATACCCGGCCGCCCCGCGGCGATGATTCCGCGAACAGCGGCGGGCTTGCTGCCCGCGATTATCTTAACTGCCGGCCGTTCTTCCGGCCGGCGACATAGTTTCGCCGGCACCGGGCGGCCTGGAGTTACGTTAGCTTTTTAAAATTTAATCTAAGTCTCAATCGTGATTCAATCATTATCACTACTCTGGTAGTTATTTCTTTCAGACTTTTCCATATACATTTTAGCCATTCTTATTTCGATCATTAGATTATTCAAAAAAAATGAATTGCCTGGATTTTCCTTAACATTAAGGCTTTTAGCTTCTTCGTATAAATTTTCGTATTTTTCAGGTGAAAGAGATCTAATCGCATTTAAGGCTATTTCTTCACGCTTCTTTTGATTTTCATTATCTTTCACGGCCACAGATTGAGCCTTTTTTTCTAGTATTTTCTTTTCTTCAATCTCTATATCAAAGCCAGCATAATTGTTTTTTAAAGCATTTATAGCATAAAATAAAGGGTTTTCGTTAGCTTTTTTAAATGCATATTTTAAATTCAGTTTTATATAATTAACGTTTTTGCCTTCTTTAATCTTTTTATTAATTTCTTCGAACAACGATTTTATTCTATATTTTTCAGGTATCTCCATTATTATTTCTTGAGCAATAAATTCATTTTTATTTTCAATAATATTACCTTTAGCTTTTTGTTCTATGTCAGAACTATATTGAGTCAAAATACCTTCTGATAAATTAAACTGGTCCTTAATTTCCTGCTTTCGAGCATAAAATTGAACCCCTATTATTTTTTGTCCTTTTCCACTCATTTTAATTAATTTATAATCACAGTGTATATCTGCTTTCTCATTTATTTCTTTAATGGCCACATCTAAAACCCTAACTTTAAAATTTTGAAATAATTGGTATTCGTTTACATTTATACCCATGAGTTCTTTTAATTGATTAACCGTTAAAAAAGGAATTGAATGTTTAGAAGGTACTTCCGATAAGTAATCACGTAAAAATTCATATAAAATCACTGAATACGAACTTCTTAATCCAGCTATTAAAACTATATTTAATGCGGAATACATTTTAGGTTTAAGAATTCGTTCAATTAATTTTTTACTAAATTCAAATTCAATCCTTCCGTTACCTAAAAAAATTTCAACGCTTGCTAAAAAAGTCATTTTTTGCCATGTTTCTTGTTTATCTTTATTCAAATAATTGAATTCTATTGAAATTTCAGATAACTTACGAAATTGGTTTTTTAAATATAAAGTATCTGTTATAGAAATATTGCACATTTTTTTTAACTCATGAATATTGGTTTCATACAAATCTTTATAACCGTTTTTTTGAACCACATAAATTAAATAATTTATTAATTTTCTTTGTATAAGCGTTAACTCTTTAATATTAGTTTGTATAAGAGAAGAATGTTTTCTAATTATTACGTCTTTTTTCATAACAAACCACCCCTTATTTTTATTTTATCATACTTAATACAAAAAATCAATGTTTTTATTGACAATGTTTTTATCGATAACACCTTTTATTAAAGCATTATCATAGATAGTCAATACATTACAAAATAAATGTATTGGCTATCTATCTAATTTGTATTGGCTAAAATGACCTTAGCCCTTATTTTTAGCTACTTTTTGAGTTTGCAAATTCTTAAATTATTTAAACAATTTAAACAACTACAACACGCGCGCGCATTTATAAGAGGGTTGCCATCTTATAGGTAAGTAGTGCTTAGCCTATTTTAAGCGTTGTTGTTGTTTTATTTTTATAAAAAAGACTTTTAATTATTCGATAAATTCAAAGAACCTGTTATTCATAACAAAACAAGTCAACTAAACAACAACGCATCTGATAATGGTCATTATGTAATCCAAAAACCATACTACCCGAAAACATAAAACGCCCATGCCTATTATCATTTTAAGATTTAAGCATGAGCGTTTAAACGTCATTATATTCGATATTTATTTTTTTAATATAAAAGTTTTATTATATTCTCGATTTTAAAGGCTCTTTCGAATACGATATTTTATCGATTGCTCAAACATTCAAAAATCTCTATATACCCGAGAGCGTCTATGGTTCGCCAGTTATCTTGATAACCCTCATCAACATTCTATTATCAACCCTTGAAAACTCAAACGGCTTATTAAACGGCCTTTTTATTTCGTCCTGGCTAAAAAAGTCAGTCTTTAATAAACGTCGTCATGTGAGCCTATATTTAACAAAATATAAGCGCCATCGATCGGGTCAACATCAAAGATAATACGACAATCGGCAGAAATTGTAAAAGCATAATAGTCTTTTAAAGTTCCTCTAAGTTTATGATTTTCGAGATGAAGCGCGTGAGGATCAGAGGCAAGCGTCTTAATGCGGCCTTTAATTTTATCATAAAGTTCCGGGTGTTTTGAAAGAAATTTAGCAAGCTTCTTAGAGAACGATTTAGCGTTTTTTATTTTTGGCATTGGCGTTCTCCTTATCGACAGCGGCAAAAAGTGCGTCAACACCCTCGATGTAGTTTCCGGCTTTAACATCCGCGCGCGCCTCATCACATTCCTTTTTAAGTTTGGCGCGGCGCTTGCGAATGGCGCGGCGTTTAATTTTATCGGCGAGCGTAATTTGATCATCGAGTTCCAGCTCGTCACAAACGCGCAAAATCAAGTTAATAGTAGCGGTCATAATAATCACCTCGAATATATTTTATCATATCCCAAGTTATAAAGCAAATTTGAGCAGTTAGGAAGAACATTGTTTTATTTAATAAGACCGTCGCGTTTAAGTTTTTCTTCCATGGCGTTTCTTGCGAACTTCGAAACGGCCATCGAGTTTTTATTTATGGCTTCGATCCATTCGCGAGGTACCCCATAAATCATTATTTTAGCGTCCTTTTCCTTTTTAGTCCTTTTGATATTATGTTTTACTGCGGAATCGTCTATAACTTCCTTCATGGCTATTTTATTAAT
>JAKQLT010000039.1 GCA_029567025.1 Candidatus Omnitrophota bacterium
TATATCATCAATTGGTGTCCTCGATGTTTAACCGCGTTATCAGACGAAGAAGCCGAACATAAAGAAGAACAAGGAAAGCTTTATCATATCCGTTATCCGTTTAAAGACCTTCCCAATGAATTTATAATCGTGGGCACAACGCGTCCAGAAACCATGTTAGGAGACAGCGCTGTTGCTGTTAATCCAGAAGATAAGCGCTATAAAAATTTGATTGGAAAAATCCTTCTTCTTCCACTTGTGAATCGAGAAATTCCTATTATTGCTGATGATTTTGTAGACCGCACCTTTGGTACAGGCGCTGTTAAAGTCACTCCAGCGCATGATCCCAATGACTATCAAATGGGAAAACGTCATAACCTTGAATTTATTACTGTAATGCATCCCGATGGTAGAATTAATGAAAAAGGCGGCATTTATCAAAACATGGATCGATTTAAAGCGCGTAAAAAAATCCTTGATGATTTATCTGCCCAAGGATTTCTTGTTAAAAACGACGATCATTTACATTCCGTCGGGCATTGTTATCGTTGCGACACCATTGTGGAACCTTATTTATCCAAACAATGGTTCGTTAAAATGGCACCTCTAGCTCAACCAGGAATTGACGCGGTAAAAACAGGAAAAATCAAATTTTACCCGGAACGTTGGACAAAAACATATTTAAATTGGATGGAAGGGATTCGTGATTGGTGCATCTCACGCCAAATTTGGTGGGGACACCGGATCCCTGTCTGGTATTGCGAAACATGCCATGCTGAAATTGTAGAAAAAGAAATTCCTACGCATTGCCCTCAATGTTCATCAAAAAAACTCAAACAAGATGAAGATGTTTTAGATACCTGGTTCTCCTCATGGCTTTGGCCTTTTGCTACGCTCGGCTGGCCCAAAGAAAACAACGATTTAAAATATTTTTATCCCACGCAATCTCTTTTTACAGGAAATGAAATTATTTTCTTTTGGGTCGCACGGATGATTATGGCTGGGTACGAATTTATGGGCGAAAAACCTTTTAGCGATGTCTATATTCACGGAACGGTGCGCGACGCCAAAGGACGGAAAATGTCAAAATCCTTAGGAAACGCCATCGATCCCTTAGAGATCATTCATGAATACGGCGCTGATGCCTTACGTTTTAGTTTAATCATCAATTCAGGACAAGACCTTTTCATCTCAAAAGAAAAATTTGAGATTGGCCGTAATTTCGCCAATAAAATCTGGAATGCTTCTCGACTCATCTTGATGAATGCTACAAGCAGTGATCAATCTTTCGAGTTTAAAAACATCGCGGATCTAAAAACTCTCGATTTGCCATCAAAATGGATTGTCTCACGATTTTTTACAACAGTTGAAAAAGTATCCGACTCTATTGAAAATTACCGCTATTCCGAGGCTGAAAACCTTATTTATGAATTCTTTTGGAATAACTTCTGCGATTGGTATTTAGAAATTATAAAAAATTCTTGGGATCAGGAGATAGTTCAAAACATTGCGATCAACATCCTCACCGAATCTTTAAAAATTATTCATCCTTTTATGCCTTTTGTGACAGAAGAAATCTGGGAACATATCAAAAAAAGCCCTAAGGAGCTTTGCCTGCAAGAATGGCCCAAAATCGAAAAAAATTTAATTGATATAGAAACAGAAAAACGGATGAATCTTCTAATGATCCACATCATCGCCATACGTAATTCCCGTGCAGAATGGAATATTAATCCCAAAGAAGAAATCATTTGCTTTTTCGCATCAGAATCGCAAGAGATCAGATCCTTGTTAGAAAATAACGCGTCTCTTTTAAAAAATTTAGCCAAAATAAAAGAACTTTCCATATCGCCAAAATTATCGAAATCGCAAAACATTGTCATCAATGTCCTCGAAAATTCTGAAAATGCTTTAGACCTAACAGGAATTGTCGATATCACAAAAGAGAAGGAACGGATTCTTAAACAAATTGAAGAAAACGAAAAATCTAAAGAAAATCTATCAGCACGATTAAAAAACCCATCCTTCGTTGATAAAGCGCCAGCCGATATTATCGCGAAAGACAAGGAACGATTAAAAGAACTAGAAATAAAAATAGCCAAATGGCATCAAGCTGTTAAAAATTTAAAATAACATGCAGACCCGACAAACAAAACAATTCATTTTAAACGCTTTATTAGAAGACACTTTTCATCAGGATATCACCACAAATCTTTTAGTCCCGAAAACAAAAGTGTCGAATGCCTATATTTTTGTCAAAGAAGATACTGTCTTATGTGGATTAAGCATCGTCAAACAAGTATTTCGCAAATTAGATAAAAATATTTATCTACAAACATATTTTAAAGATGGCGATCGTGTTAAAAAAGGAACCAAAGTAATGTTTCTTCAAGGAAAGACACGCGCGCTCTTAACAGGGGAACGAACGGCATTAAACTTCTTAGGATTTCTTTCGGGCATTGCAACAAACACCTACCATTATGTGGAACGAGTTTATCCTTACAAAGCCCAGATTCTTGATACGCGTAAAACAACCCCTGGTCTTAGAAAATTAGAAAAATACGCTGTGCGCTGTGGAGGAGGCATTAATCATCGTCATAATCTCAACGAAATGATCCTCATCAAAGACAATCATCATCAGATTTCTGAAAGATTTGAGGAATTAGTTGCAGCTCTTCAAAAATTCCGCAAAAAAAATAAAAAACCTGTGATGATTGAGGTGGATACCCTCGAGCAATTAAAACGTTTTATCAAAGCCGAACCCGATTTTATTTTGCTTGATAATATGACCACGCAACAACTCCGTGAAGCTGTATCCTTCGTCAAAAATCTAAAAGGGAAGAAACCTCTTTTAGAGGCATCAGGAGGAATTACACTCCAAACAGTTCGGGAAGTCGCGCGAACCGGCGTTGATCGCATTTCCACAGGGGCATTAACACATACGTATAAAATTATCGATGTCTCGATGGAGATAAAAAACGAATGAAAAAAAATCTTATTTTGTTCATCGCTATTTTTATACTATCTTTGACCTTTGCTCAAAGCTTCTCATTCGCAATAGCAGAAGAGAATAAAAATGTTTCGTCAACAACTAACAGCATCTCTGCGGTCAATCCGTACACTATTTTTGATGACAAAACCCTTTTAGATGGCTATACCGAAAAATACAACAATTTTTCTAAATTTGTCCTTTTAGAAATGGTGCAAGATGACTCTTTGTCTTCCTATCAAATTGCCGCGGCTGTGCGCGCCTTTAAACAAAAATATAGCAAAGAAATTGTATCGGATGAAAAAACATCAACAGAAAGAATTTTACTACGACGGCTCAATATCAATACATCGCCTTTCGTCCAAACAGAGATTATGCATACGCTTTGTAAAATTGACCGCTACAAATATTTTGAATCCATGGTTCCTATTATTATTCAAAAATTAACCCACTACAATAAAGTGGTTAATGATATCGCGTTTGAGAGTTTAAATGATTTAATCCAAACAGGCAACAATCGTCCACGAGAAGCAAGAATCGTTTTCAATATGTTGCGCAAAATATTATTTCTTTCACGCAAGACATTGGCGGATGTCCAAGAACCCAATGAAAAATTAAAAAAACAACTCAGCATTTTACGCTGGTCTATCAAAGTCCTAGGAATCCAAGAGCTTCAAAAACTCCCCAAAGAAGTTTTAGATTTATTATAAAAAATGAAAATCAAACGCTTCACATGGTTTCTATTTTTTACTTTTTCCGTTCTAAGCATCCTCATTTGGAGTCGCTACAGTTATCCGCAATTAAGCTTTGGAAACTTTTCAATTAACCGCCCCAAAGCTGTTCGCATCGCTTCTGAATATTTAAAAGCTCTTGGCATCGATAGCTCTTCGTATAAAAAAGCCATCACATTTAAACAAGATGGCTCCGCGGACCGATATCTTCAAAAAACAATAGGATTCGACGCTTTTAAAAAATTTCTCAAAGAAGAAGATTTTGATCTCTTTTTTTGGTCTGTTCGATTTTTTAAAGAACTCGAAAAAGAAGAATTTAAAATTACGATTAGCTCCTCTACCGGAGAAATTATTTCTTTCTTTCATACTATTGATGAAAATGCTTATCGTAGAAAAAACACAAAAGAGGAGGCAAAACAAAAAGCCGTTGATTTTCTCAAACATCGTTTCCATTTTAATCCTGATCTTTATATCCTAAAAATTGATAATCAATTCGTTCGCGATAATCGAATCGATTATTCTTTTGTCTGGGAGAAAAAAGACGTTCAAATCCCATGGAGCAAAGAAAAAGACACCGGAACAGGGAAAATGTTCATTAGCATTACCGTCTCGGGAGACGATATTTTGTCTTTTTCTAAAAATATTTTTTCTGTCCCTGATCAATTCAACCGCCATTTAGACAAAAAACAAGAAGTCGGAGAAAATATCATTACCATTATCCAAATCGCCTATTCTTTATTATATGTGGCCTCTGTTTTTATCATTTTCTTAAGGCGAAACCATCTGGCCATGCATCGCACAAAAAAGCTCTATATTCTGATCGCTATTTTCTTTTTTATTTTATCCTTTATTTCTATTTTTAACTATTTTGAAAATGTCCTCTACGGATACAATACGACGCGCCCATTTGACGCTTATCTTACCCGTTATTTTATTAACAATATCATCTCAATGATTTTTGCGGCTGTTTTTTTTATCATCCCTGGATTATCAGGAGAATTGACACGGTTTGAAGTTTTTCCTCAAAAAAAAGAATTAAGTTTTCTATTTTACCGTCAATCAAGCTTCCTAACGCGTCGTGTCGCAGAACTCATTATCCTTGGTTATTGTGTCGGCATTATAATGTTAGGACTACAATCTTTACTCATTAAAATCGGACAATCCTTCTTAGGCGTCTGGGTTGAAAATTCCTGGCTCGGAAGATTATCCACAACCTATTTTCCTTTCATAACGGCTTTGACCATAGGATTTAAAGCCAGTTTAACGGAAGAAATCTCATTTCGATTATTTTCAATCAGCTGGTTCAAAAAAATATTTAAAAATACCTTTATCGCTGTTGTTTTATCTGCCCTGTTATGGGGATTCGCTCATAGCAGTTATCCTATTTTCCCTATGTGGTTTCGCGGAATAGAAGTTACTTGCTTAGGATTATTTTTATCTTGGATTTATCTCTCATTCGGCATTATTCCTGTGATTGTTGCTCATTATCTTTTTGATGCCTTCTGGGGCGTTTCAGGATACCTTTTAGGCGTTGCCCATCCTTTTGATTATTATTCCTCTTGGGGAGTTCTTTTATTACCGGCGTTTTTAGGACTTCTGGCTTACTTATACAACAGAAGGGAGGACGTTTTACCTCTCAAATGGCAACTCAATCAACATCAGCAATATAACGTCAACATTCTGCTTTCTTTCTTAAAAAATAATCGAGAATTGTTTTCCAATAAAGCAAAAGAAGATATAAGAAAAGGGATTTTTTCTCATGGCTGGGATTTGGCGGTAATTGATGTCGCCCTTGAAGAATTTTTTAAAGAAAACAATATATCAGAAAAAATAAGTCCTCCAACAGGACTATAAAATCTCTATAAATTCATTTGCAAAATACAAGAATCTTTGTTATTGATTTAATTAAGAATCCACTCTTACAAAAAAAGGACAAATCATGTTTAAACCCTTATTTTTTATTTTTATTATTCTAATAAGCATTGTTTCCGGATGCAGTTTTTATCAGATTGATTCTTCTGATCTAACGACAGATTATTATCCATCTAAAAAAAACACCAATGATGTTGTTTATTTAGAAACCATTAAAGAACCGCACGAAATTATTGGTTACGTGACCGTTACAACAGAACGCCGCCAACAAATGCAAGATGTCATTCAAAAAATGAAAAGAGAAGCCGCTATCTTAGGAGCTGATGCTATTACGGACATTCGTTCCAATGCGACAGGCCAATGGAAAAAACTTCCTGCGCAAAAACTAATCGGAAACGCTTATATCCGAGCTAATTTCACAGCAACCGCTGTCGTATTTAAAAAGCCCTCAACACCTTAAAAAATATTTCTTTTTCAATAAAATCTTTTCTTAAAATAATAATATTTATTGTAGACAACTTTTATCTTTATATGTTTTAATAGAGTTATCAAAAATGCGCGGCATACCGATAAGTTATGTTATTTGCTTATCTTTAAAAAGGACCGTTGATTGTTTATCTTTTTATCACTCATCATTTTATCAGCCGCAGGAATTGGCTTTGTGTTATGGACTTTAAAAAACACGCCTGAAGAAGAAAAAGCCATCCCTATTAATTCCCCGACACAACCTTTAAAAAGTCCTGACAAAGAGACAGAAGAGGATGGCTCTCAAGAAATAAATTCCCTTTTAAACAAATTTAATTTTAATTTTAAAAACAAGAAGAAAAAAATATCTTTAGAAAATGACCCTCTGCCTACTGGAACGGCTTCGTTAAAAACCATTCCAGCCGAAGACAGCAGTATTCCTTTAGATCAAGATATCATTAAAGAAAATTTTGACCAATTAGAAAAACTTCTTAAAGAAAAAAATACAGCTTTAGAAAATTCTGAACAAGCGCTTAATAATGAATTAAAAAATCGCCAAGAATTTGAAAAAATCAAAATACTGCTGGAAACAGAGCTCTTTGACACCCGACAAAAAGCTAAAAAAGTCCAAGAAGAGCTGACATCCACCAGCCAAGAAAGCCAACAATATAAAGAAAAATTGGTACTATTAAAAGAAAAAGCAGATGAATTGGAACAAAAACTAACAGAGAAAGAAAAAGATCTCAATGAACTTCTTAAACGTTTAGAAGAAAAACAGAAAACAGCAGATCTTCCTAAAGAAAAAGAAGAAACCATTCTTTTTAAACAAGAACCTCCTGTTGATCCAACAACAGAAAAAGATAAGGTTGCCGAATTTGATTTAACACAACCTTTGGAAATATTACCTCAAAATCCTCTGGCAGAAGACGATCAAGAAAATATTCGTCCTAAAATCAAAGAAAAAGACCATAAAAAAGAATTCTTCAAAATTTTTGATGAACTTGTGGAAATCCCGGATCCAAACACGCCGCTTGGGGATGAAAATCCTTATCCCGATTCAGAAAAAAATTCAGAAGAAAAAACAGAAGAGAAATCAGAATTAACCAATGATGATGTCAAAGATGTCTTTCCTCAAGATGGATTCTTAAAACTAAAACCTGATATTATTGATGATGATGGAAAAGTCTTATAAGGAGAGCACTCTCTCAATGTCGTCGATTCCTTTAATTAGTGTTATTATTCCAACTTACAATCGAGCTAAAATGCTTCAAAGAGCTATCAAAAGCGTTTTAGCGCAAGATTATAGACATTTAGAGATTATTGTTGTTGATGATGCCTCTCAAGATAACACTGTAGAAATAATAAAAAGTTTTAAAGATAGCCGCATAAAAATACATCAACTACCTGTAAATCGAGGGGTAAGCATTGCACGGAATGAAGGCATAAAAAAATCTACTGGCGAATATCTTGCTTTCTTAGACTCAGACGATGAATTTATGCCAAATAAATTACGTAAATGTCTTGACATTTTTCAGGAAATAAAACCTTCTCCAGGCATGGTTTTCTCAAATTTGTACACCCAAATTGATGGGGGGGGGGATAAACAACAAAAGATAAAAAACGTTAAAAGCGACTTTATAAATCTCTCTAAATTCCCGGGCTCTGTTTTTCTTCCTCCTTCAACATGGATTATGACAAAGCAATCAATAGAAAAAGTTGGATATTTTGATCAAAACATAAAAAGCAGCGAAGACCTTGATTTGTTCGCAAGAATTGTTAGAACGGTCCCTGTGTATTTCTTTAATGAACCTTTAGTCAATCTTTATGTTCATAAATCTCTGGAAGGAAGAGATATTGATCTTATAGCAGATGATATTCGTTTTTATTTACTTAAAAAATGGTTGCCAGAAATGAAAAAAGATCCTCAATTCTTAAGCGACTTTTATTATTGCGCAGGTAAACATCATGTCAGGTTAAAATCTTTCTCAAAAGCTATTCCATGGCTATGGAAAGCCTTGCTTGCAAATCCTAAAAATAATAGAATTTATTTCAAAATAATTCAATCTTTAGCAGGCCTTATTTTAAAAAAATAAAATTATAAACATCTGAAAAAGAAAGGAAAAAATGAACAAAAATATTTTAATTATTTCAATCCTATTTTTATTATTAACACCGCAAAAGATTGCAAAAGGAGAAACAGCCATGCCAGAAACACAGCCAACAATCGTTATTCTTGAAACAAATCAAGGAAATATTGAAATTAAACTTTTTACAGATATCGCGCCCAAAACGTGCGAAAACTTTATTGGGCTTATCAAAAAAGGATATTATAACGGAATTATTTTTCACCGAATTATTAAAAACTTTATGATTCAAGGTGGTGATCCAACAGGAACAGGAAGAGGCGGCGAAAGTCTTTGGGGCGGTCAATTTGAAGATGAAGTAACACCTGGGTTAAAATTTGATAAAAAAGGGCTTTTAGCCATGGCTAATGCTGGGCCAAATACAAATGGCAGCCAATTTTTTATTACAACAGTTCCAACACCTTGGCTTAACATGAAACATACTATTTTTGGGGAAGTTATCAAAGGTTATGATATTGTTGAAAAAATCGAAAATTCAAAAACTGGCCCAGGAGATAAACCTCTTCAAGAACAAAAAATCATCAAAGCATATCTAAAATAACCTTTTTAAAGCACATTCCTCCCTCTAATTCTATAAAAATAAAAGAGGGAGGAGGGTTTCTGATAAAAAAAGTAATAAAACTCTCTTTTCTTTTCTAAATATTTAATAAAATTCTTGCATAAAATTCTGCATAAAAATAGCACATTTTTACACAAAACACTTTTGTAATGCCACATGTTAAGCAAGGGAAAAATTTGATAGAACAGGCTCTTTGCCTGCCTTGTCGGCAGACAAAGAGCCTGTTCTATCAAATTTTTCCCTTGCTTAACATGTGGCATTACAAAAGTGTTTTGTAATGCCACATGTTAAGCAAGGGAAAAATTTGATAGAACA
>JAKQLT010000166.1 GCA_029567025.1 Candidatus Omnitrophota bacterium
GTTTTATAGATTTTATTTATTTTTATTTCTTCGTTTTGAGAATCAAAAATGGTATCACCTATATTTAGAACAACGCCATTAATAATCGCTTGAGGTTTTTCTGTGTTCCAGACAATTCCTGTTATCGTTACTTGAGGAGGTTTTTGCTCTTCCTCTAATTTTCTTTTTCTTTCATTTTCTTGCGCTATGATTTCTTGCTGTCTTTTAATTTCTTCTTGACGTTGGCGCTCTATTTCGAGCTCGCGTTCTCTTTTTAATTGTTGCTCTTTTCTGTTTTCTTCTAAAATGTTTCGCGCAGGCTGGGCCACAGGGAGTTTCTGATCAGAAGGTTTTTTTTCTGCGACGGGCTCTTCTTTCTTTAATGAGATGGTTTCTTCAATAGGTAATTGAGGGATAAACGGATTACGGACAAGAGCCTTTTCTGTCCCTTTTTGAGCTCTTGTAGGAAGAGGAATCAATAAAAACAAAATTAATAACATATAAGTAAAAAAAGAATATCTATTCATTTTTTAATTTTACAGCTCCAATTGTTATTGTGGCGTTAATAGCATTAGAAATATTTGAAGCGTTTTCTGCTGTTTGTCCTTGTTTTGCTGTTTGGGCCAAAGTTGCTGTCCAGGAATCCACGCGAAAAGCATAGCGAGGATCTTCGAGAGTTTTAATGAAAGAAATCATTTTATTGTAATTTTCACAGGATGTTGTAATGTTTATCGTTGTTGATTGCCATAGAGGATAATCTTTTTCTTGCGTCGGGGAAAAAGACCCGATTTGCACATTGTTTTTATTGGCAATTTCAGAGATCGCGTCTAAAACTTCTGATGAAGGTAGCCCTTGAGGAAAATTTTTCTTAAAATCATCATATTCTTTTTTTGTTGTATTGAAGGCGTCAACCGATTTCAATAGGGCTTCCATTTTTGTGATTTCTTGTCGTAATGTGGCCGTTTTTTTATTATAAGACGAAAAAGATGCCGTAACGGTTAAGAAGGCAAGGGCAATAAAGACAATTTTTACGATTAAATCTGGTTGCGAGAGAATAAATTCTTTGACTTCATCTGCGTTGATGTTTTTTAATTTTTCGATATCAAAATATTTTTGCAAGTCTTCCATTTTGATATTGTTTAATTGTTCAATGATATTTGTTAGTTTATTCGCCATAGTAATATTTTTTATTTACAGGTGATTGTAAATTGCGTGACATCATATTTCCCTAATTTTTGTGCCTGCATACCCTGCAGGTCAATTTTTTCAAAATATTTTGAAAAGTCTTTATTTTCTTTTAAATCATTGGCAAATTTATTGATTAATCGAAATTGTTCTGTCGGGTTAGGGGAATAAACATAGCCCGCGAGATCGATTGCTACAGCGTTTCTTTTTTTAGCTGAGGGATCGTTAGCGCTTAATGGCGCGGCTTTTTCAGAATATTTAATATTAAAAGTGGTCAGCCATCCGGTTTTAGGCAATAAAGAAGGAATCGCTGTTAGAAAAAAAGAAACATCGCTTTGAACAGGAATATTTTTTAGGCCATCTAATTTGTCCTGAAACCCTTTTGTTTTTTCTGTCATTAAGGCTTCGTCCATGCTTTCATAAATACCAAGTTTTTCTTTAAGCGTTTGAGATTTATTTGCTGCCATTTTGATTAAAGTGTTTGATAGGATTGGGCTGGCAATAATAAGGCCAAGACACGTTCCAACAAGAGGAATCAATGCACGGATGTCCATTTGTTTTAAAAGTGTCTTGAGGTTGAATTCTAATGCCTGTCGTTTTCGATTTGACAGATCAAAGGATGCTTCTACAGCAACGTCTTTATTAAGAGCGATTCCAAAGGCATTTAAAAATCCGATGTCTTTGAACTCTGGAGCTAAAACAGAACTGCTGTAGATATGGGCAACTTTCATTTCTAAATTTTTAGAAAGTTCGTTTGAAATTTCTTCAGAATCGGATGTCGTTAAAAATAGAATTTGGCTGATTTCTTTCGGATTGCCGATGCGGTTAAAATAATCTAAAGAAACTTGGATTTCGTTAACAAGCCGCGTTATAAGAACTTCAGAGGAAATTTCTTCTTGGTCTGATGCGGAAATTCTTAAATTAAAGTCCCGGACGAATTGCGGAATGCCATCATCAATAATCGTAATTTTTCCAAGAGTCCCTTCTTTTTCCACAATCGCGAATTGATCTTTAGGAGAAAGGTGTTTTTTAAAATTAAGAGTTCTTAATAAGCCGACAGGCGCTGGCTCAATAAGATCCACATTTAGAAGGGATTCGGTTAATATATATTTATATTTTTCCAGAACAGATTTTTTAATAGCGACAAAAATGATGCGGATACGTTTTGTGTTGTTATGCGTAATAACGACTGGATGAAACGCGAAAGCCAGATCCGTTAAAGAAAATGGCAGATATTTGGCCGCTTCAAATTCAACCACTTGTCGCATTTCATTAGGTGGCATCCAAGGAATAGAAAAAGACCGGAAAATGATATCTTTTGTCGGAAGCGACAGATTCACGGTTGAGGAAGAAACTTTATGCTCTTTAAATGCTTTTTGAATATCCGTGATCAATATTCTATTATCTTCTAAGCTTTCATCTTGAATTTGAATAAGATTGCCAGCAGCGACTTTTTTCTTTAAAGGAATAGAAAACATCTTGTTATCTGACTCGGAATTTTCCGAGAAATAAAGCGCGTTTTCTCCCCAAAATAATCCTAATTGTTTTGTTAAGGCCATAAAGGTATCCTAAATGTTATTGTTTTCTTGACGGCTCGCTTTTCGTGATTGGGACCGAAGCCATTTGTCGATTTCTTTTTTATCAAAACGCCAAACCCCTCCGATTTTTATTCCTGATATTTTCCTTTGATTTAGCCAATTATAGATAGTCTGCTTTTGAAGTTTTAAATATTTGGCTAAATCATCAACATCTAAAAGATTTTTCATTGTTTTATCTTTTTATAATCTATTGAAATAAAATAATTTATGAAACAGAACTCGATAAAATTATTTATAATATAAAAGACCAAATTTTTTTATAAGAGATTTCCCTACACTTAATTAGACTATAATAGACTTACTTTGTCAAACATTTTTGTGAGTTATTTTTAACTATTTAAAGGAATATTAATGGTTTTTAGGAAAAGCAATACAGGAAAGATTTTGAGGAGAAGTATAATTAGTAATTAACTTGAATATTTATTTGCTTCAAAGGAGGCGTTGAGCTATTTCCGTAAGAGTAGAGAACATTATAAGTTGTTCCATCCATGTTTTTTGAGAAAAGAGATGCGTAAGTATGGTCTGTCATTACTCCATTTGCCGCTAAAGCAACAACATATTCCATAGCTCCCATGGCTAATGTTTCGGCCTGGATGCGGCGAACTTCTTCTTCTGTTGAGACAACTTGGGAAGTGTTAATACTTAGAATGCTTATGGTTAAGATCATCATAACCATAATAATAGAAATGACGAGAATAAAAACCACGCCTTTTTCGTTGTTTGATATTTTTTTAATGCGTAACATTATTAATGATTTTCTCCAATATAACTTTTACATTGCGGGCATTGATAAACAGTCGTTTTTTTATAAATAGAAAAAACATAAGTGCAGTAAGGGCATTGTTGTAAGTATTTGCTATCATTAAGAATATTGTGTCTTGCTTGCTTTGTTTTGTTTTGAAGGAAGCATGCGATAAAAATAAAAAGAACAAAAAAAGACAGAATAAAAGATATTAATAAGCCAAGGTCTATTTTTAACATGTTTTTATGCCTAATGCAAGCTTAATGGTTGATAAGATGGCGCTTTTTCGCTGATTCCAAGCATTTTTAAGAATTCTTTATTTTGCGCTTCTATCCCCTCTTCTTGTGAAAAAACAGGTTTTATAATTTCTTTATCTTTTTTTTGATTGAGTTCTTTGGAGTATAAAGGTTTTTTGACAGACAGATCTTCCAACGAAACATTAGGATTTTTTACAAAATGAGAGGATATTTTTTTAGATTGTTCGGTGTTTATTTGTGCTTTTTTTTCGTTAGAGGTTATTAAAAAATCTTTGGGTTTTAAAATGGCTCCTAAAAAATGAAATGACGGTGTGGTTGATATTTGATACAGAGGAATTGTTAAGGAAAAAATATTTAATCCGATTGCGTGAATAAAAACGGCTACCCAAAAATATTTTGTGAAACCGGGTTGTTTTTTAAAAATAAGAGTTGTCATTGACCCTCTTGTTTTGTTGCGAGATTGATTTTTTCTATGCCTAAACTTCTGCAAATATCCCAAACCTCCACAATCCGTCCCAAAGACGTTCGATGTTCGGCTTTAATAAGAACAGAATGTCCTTTATTTTTTACAAGCTCTTGAGAGAGTTCTTTTAAAGTCGCAAGCTCTTTATTGAGATAAATAACATTTTCCGCTGTAATTGTGATGATGAGATTATCTTCGCCGATGACATCGCTTGTAATAATACGCGGGAAAAAGACATCAATATCGGATTGAACGCTAAAAGGAAAAAGAAAAATAAAAAATAAGAGAATAAGCAGAATAATATTAGTTATCGCGAGAATATTGACGCGCTCTTGGGAATATTTTAATTTTAGGTATTTTTTAAGCGAGATACTCATTGTCTGTCATTTGATAGATGAAATTTATTAACTCGACGCTCATACGTTCTATCTCAAAAACAATATAATGCGCGCGGCTGATAAAGTAATTATAAGCAATGAATGACACAATTGCGATTGCAAGCCCCGCAATGGTGGCAATGAGCGCTTGGCCAAGTCCTGCGGTAAAATCTGCAGGAGTTATTGGCATTAAAGAAGCAAAACGCACTTGAACCGTATGAAAACAAGAGAACATTCCAATGGCGGTTGCTAAAAATCCAAGCAGAGGAGAAATATGCGCGGTTGTGGATAAAATTCCTAAATGATGTTCGATTTTCGGAATTTCAAAAAGGCCGGCCTCTTCCATGCTTTTTTTCATCTCTTCTTTGGTTGAGCCGAATTTGATAAGCCCGGATTTTAAAATTTTAGCGGCTAAAGACGGATGCGTATCACAAAAGCTGATGGCTTCAGGGATTTTATTTTTTTGAATAAGATCAAAAACTGTCTCTTTGACTTTGGCAATGGGTTTGAGAATGTTATGAAAATAAATGAGTTTTTCTATGATTGTGGTTAAGGCGAACACAGAACAAATCATTAAAGGCAACATCATCGGCCCGCCTAAGAGAATCAGTTTCCATAGAGGTATTTCTGCTAGTGTGTTCATTGGTGCTCTCCTTGTCGTTCTGCTTTTTTATTTCTTTTTACGAGCATTTTCTTTAATCCAGTCTATCCGTTCTTGAGCGAATTTAGATTCCTCTGTCCCCAGTTTGATAATTTTATTATAAATCGTGTTAGCTTCTTCCCATTTTTCTGCGTCTTCAAAAATACGGCCGATGCGTAAATACGATTTAATGATCCAGAGCGTTTCTTTCGGGTAGAGATAAGGAATTTTTAAATATTCTTCTATGGCTTTGTCTTGTTTGTTTGATAATTGATAGGCGTCCGCAATATTGAATTGCAGTTCTGGATTTAGTGATTGGCTCGATTCTTTCTCGCTGTTTAAGGCCTTTTCGTAGAATTCGATGGCCTTTGAAAAATCGTTGTTATTTTTATAAACGCCGGCCATGCGTGCGTAGGCGTCTCGTTTAAATTCAGGTGAGGTTGCGATAATGCTTTCATAGGTTGCAATGGCTTTTTGCGGCTCTAAATCTTTTGAAAAAATGTTGGCAATGATCAAGCTGGCTTTCGCGAATAAATTTTTATCTTCTTTATCGATAGTTTTAAGAATGTTAATGGCCTCTCCTAATTTATCCGATAATTGTAAGGCCTGGCCGAGTTGATAACGGATGAAATTGATTTTGTCATTTGATGGAAATTGGGAAACAAACGACATGTAATATTCAATGGCTATTTCAAAATCGCGGGATTCAAAATAATAATCGCCTAACCAGATTAAGGCCTCTTGGCCTGCTTCTGTTTTGGGCGCGGTGTCGATAAGGGATTTAAATCGTTTGAGGGATTCTTTCATATCTTTTATTTTGTAATAACATTTAGCAGCATTGAGTTCCGCATTTTTTATCAGATCAATTTGGGTGGGATAGTTTTTGATGATCGTTTCAGATATTTTTATAGATTCGGCATATTCTTCAAGGTTGTAATAAGCCAGCGCTAACAAATAATAAGCATCAGCTAAAAATTCATGAGACCGCGGAATCATTTTTATGAATTCTAAGATTTGATCTTTGGCCGCGCGCCAGTCTTCTTTTTTAATATAAGTAACAGCTAAATAATATTTAGTGTCTGTGACATAACGGCTGTCGGGAAAATTCGTCTGTAGGCTTTGAAAAGATAAAGCCGCGGCATCTAATCGGTCCATTTTTAATAAGGCAATGCCTAATCGATATTGTACATAATCTGTATAAGGATTACGGGGATAACCTTTTAGAATTTTGTCATAAATGCTGATCGCTTCCTCAAATTTATTAATATCTTGGTAAGCGTCTGCGATTTGGATCATCGCGCTGACTTCAATAATCGGGCTACGGGCGTTGTTTTTTATCGTTTCAAAGGTTTTAATGCAGGATTCAAAATCATTTGATTTAAGATAACTCCATGCTAAGCCAAAAAACGCTTTTTCAATAATTTCTTGGTAATCTTTTTTTTCTTGGAATTTATGGATTAATTCTTGATATGTTTTGATGGCCTGGGGGAAATCGCCTGTTTGGTAAAGGATATTGGCTTTTCCTAAATAACTTTGAGGCAGGCGTGGGCTTTCAGGCGCGTTGTCAATAAGATTGGAATAGGCCTTTAGAGCTTTTTCTTGCTCGCCGCTTTCCAAATAAAGACTTGCTTGTCCTAAATAAATATCATCGGCCATAATATTTTTTTCTTGAGCGATTTTTAAGGCCTCATCAAAGCTTTCTGCTGATAAGGATGTCTTCCCTAATTTTAAATAACCCCAGCCCATGCTGACTTTACACATAATGATGAGATTCTCATCATAAGTTAAGTTAGCGGCTTTTGCGTAATAGGTGATTGCGGTTAAATAATCTTCAAGAGAATAATAAGATTCTGCAATATAAAAGAAGGCCTGCGCTTGACGAGAAGATCCCGGATACGTTTGAAGATATTTGTCAAAGGCCTCAATCGCCTCTTTATGGTTTTGAAGGTTGAAGTCGATTTCTCCTAATTTAAAAGCCGCGTCTTCTGTTAATTGGTGCGAGGGGAAAAATTGAAGGAGCATTAAAAATGTTTTTTTAGCCGATTCAAAAAGGTTTTGTTCAAAGTAGCTCCATCCTAAAGAGTAATAAGCCTGTGGAGCGAACATGGAATTCGGGAAAAGTTCGATGAGCTGTTGATATTGTTTTTGGGCTTGTTTGTAATCGGATCCTTTTAAATAGGTTTCGCCAAGCCAAAAAAGTGTCGCGTCTTTGTGTTCGGAATATTTTAGAAGTTCTTGAAAGACTTCAAAGGCTTTGACATATTGCGTTTGGAAGAAAAAACATTGGCCTAATAGAAGTTTGGCTTGAATGCGTTTATCTGTTTGGGGATATTGGTCCAGAAGTTGGTTAATGTAACGCGAAGAAACATCATAAAAGCCATCTTCAAACGCCTTTTGAGCGACAGAAAATAATTCAGCGTCTTTACTTTGAGCGTAAATATTAAAAGATAAAAATAATAAGATTATAATTGATAATAAAAATTGATAGGATTTTTTCATGGGAATATTTTATCAGCTTTCTTTGTATTTGCAACTTGAAGAGCGCGTCTGTGTTAATTTTCGCTGAACCATTTTTTGTAAGAATTAAATGAGAAAACCCAGACGTTCTGACAGCATTTTTTTTGAAGATTAAATGCCCCGGAAACCTGATAATGGTCGTTTTCTTTAACGAGAAATTTTATTGTCTGACCATCCCATCGTCCATTGTAAACAAAAGCGGCTGGCTCTTCAGGATGGCACGTAACCGGAAGCCCGAAGCTTCGCGCGACAATTTCCAAAATGGGGCTGATGAGCATTGTTTTATCAATGGTACCTGCGGGAAGTTTTTCTTTTAATTCTAACGCAAAAGTGGCCGTTGTTTCTTGAATATTAATGGATGTCATCAGTTGTTTTGTTTTAGGATTTTCTATTGGTTTACTTAGATGATGTTTGGTAATAATTCCGCTTGTAAAAAGAATACGGTTCTCATCGAACCAACGGATAGCGTAAACTTGAAATGGGTTGGATCGAACGATCATAGCTTGTGTTGGTTGTTGGAATGTTGCGCTAATCATTTGGGGCAAAATTTCAAGTCGTGTAGAAAAATCCGTGCATTCTTTTGAGAGAGTCACTAACATATTTTTATTTAAAGATAATTGGCGTTTGATGCCCCTTGTTGATTAAGGATTTCTTTAAGAAGGTTTTCGGATTTTTTATCTATCTGGGTAAAATAAATGGCTAACCCGGCTCCAATTTCAATACGAGAAATGCAGGCCAGTCCTTCAATATTCCCGCCGCCATTTTTAAGCGGGTCTTCAATCATAAAGCCGATTTCATCGTTGGTTTTTAAATAGACGCTATCTGTCTTAATCGCCAAAAACGCGCTTTTTAAAGAAATATTTTTTAATTTTCCATTAATAATTAATTGGGAGCCAACGCTGATTTGTGCGGGGAGCTCTAAATTAAAACGTTGTTCTCGTCGTTGTTCATTGATATTTGGTGGATAGGGCATAATATTCTTTATTTCTAATAATGTTGCGATAGAAGAAGCTTTATTTTTCTTGAGTTCAGTATATTTAAGAAATGTCTTTAGGTCAAATATATTCCCATAAAGATAACAGAGTCTTTTTTTATTGTTTTAAGAAATCTTTGAGGTATGCTCCGGTGTAAGATTTTTGATTTTTT
>JAKQLT010000180.1 GCA_029567025.1 Candidatus Omnitrophota bacterium
CTTTCGAGAAACGAAACTGAAAAAGTTCTCCCATTAAGGCCGGAGCATCCGCCAAAGCGACTAAACAATTACGAATATCTCCTGGAGCGACAATATTAAATTCTTCTCGCAGGCGTCCCGACGACCCTCCGCTGTCCGCAACTGTCACAATCGCTGTAATGTTCGCAGTATAATCTTTTAACCCAAAGATCAAGTGCGACAATCCATGTCCTCCCCCAATGACAACAATTTTGGGGCCTCGCTCTAAATAACGACGCTGATACAAAATATTAATAAGATCCCGCTCGCCTTTGGGAAGAAATAATGTCAACAAAGAAACGATCATATTGCCAACGCCTAAGACGATGACAATGAGACCTAAAAGAATCCACAAAACGCCAAACGACTTGACAAAAAAATACGGTATCGCGGCGAAAATAGCACCAACGCCAACGACGATAATCCCGCAAAAGGAAACGAAAAGCCATCGTTTCACCTTTATGCCGGGATAAAGCCATTTAAAAGGGTTTGTCGACGGCATAGAATAAAAAACTTAACTTGATAATCGAGCGTTTTCCTGCTCTATAATTTTTAATATCATTTTCTCATCTTTAGCGCCCTTTAAAGCATCACGGACGAATTTGTCTTTTAAAAGACGAGAAATTCTTGCTAACGCTTTGAGGTGAGGTCCTGCAGAATCAATAGGAGCCATTAAAAGAAAAAAGATATATGCTGGCTCCCCGTCGAGAGAATCAAAATCCACGCCTTGCTTACTGATACCTAAACATCCCACAAGTTTTTGGACACAATCACTTTTACCATGAGGAATGGCAATGCCTTGTCCAATAGCCGTTGAGCCTAAAGCTTCACGAGCCATAAGCGCTTCCACTACTTTATTCTTATGATTTTTTTCGAACACATCGGCATCTATTAAAAGGTCAACGAGTTCTTTAATAACGCCTTCTTTAGTTGTCGCTTTTAAATCTGCACTAACAGCCTTTGAACATAAAAAATCATTCATCTTCATAAACCCCTCCTTAAATTCTTTAGCTCATCCTTATTTTGACAAGGACATTCTTTAAAAATTTTTAAGCGGCGGATGGGATTCGAACCCACGACATCAACCTTGGCAAGGTCGCATTCTAGCCAACTGAATTACCGCCGCATTATCAAATTATCTAATCAAAAAGAACAAATAAAAATCTGAATATTATGGGCGGAAGAGGACTTGAACCTCCATGGATTTCTCCACTAGTTCCTAAGACTAGCGCGTCAACCAATTCCGCCATCCGCCCGGGAAACTAGCGATAACCTTCAGGATGCCAAATCTTTTATTTGTCATCCGTCCCCTATCGTCTTATATCAAAAATTGGTGGGCCACCCGCGACTCGAACGCGGCACACCAGCCTTAAAAGGGCTGTGCTCTGCCAGATGAGCTAGTGGCCCAAAAACTTTATGACAAAGAAAAAATATTATAAATCAAAACATTCAAAAAAAACAAAAAATAAAAAAACATTTTAGCTCATCAAGGCATTGCTTTTCTCTTCTAAAATAGCATCAACTTCTTTGATATATCGATCCAC
>JAKQLT010000181.1 GCA_029567025.1 Candidatus Omnitrophota bacterium
TATTAAAATAATTTTTAAAAGAAAAAGAAATATCGGCAAGAATGCGCATCCTTATTATAGAACTTTTTTAGATAGAATCGCAAAAAATCCATCTTTTGTTTTAATTGATTCGGATATTTCTGCTATACGTGTGATTGAAAAGTGTTCGGCTGTTATTTCCATGCCTTTTACTTCTACAGCTATTTTAGCTAAAGAAATGGGTAAGCCTTCCATTTATTATGACTCTAAGGGAATCATTCAAAAGGATGATCGTGCTTCTCATGGGACAACCGTTTTTTCTGGTAAAGAAGAATTGAAAATTTGGATAGATCATCTGGTTCAAAATGAAAGAATAAGTAAAGAAAATGACTGATCATAGAAAACAAGTACAGAATGGTATTATTTATCTGCTTCCGTCTCTTGTCAGCGGGCTTTTGCCTGTCTTGACCTTGCCGATCTTTACACGGATCTTAACGAAAGAAGATTACGGGGCGTTGGCATTAGCGAATATGTATGCGGTCTTTATGACCGGTATCGCGAATTTTGGGCTTATTTTCGGTTATGAGCGGAATTTTTTTGAGAATAAGGATCAGAAATCAGCGGCGGGTCTTTTATATTCCACATTATTATTTGTTCTCGGAATGTCGTTTTTGTTGGGTCTTTTAACCGCAGTCTTTCAGGTTCCGATCGCAAAGTTTTTGATGGGAGGTTCCACTGTGTATGCTTATTTGTTAATATGGGCTTTTGTCAGTTGCAGTATTGTTAATATAAAGAATTATTATTTGGTTTATTTCAAGAACAAAGAGGACGCGAAGTCATTCACCTGGTATTCTGTTGATGAGATCCTTTTAGGTGTCGTGCTGTCATTATGGTTTGTGGCCGGTTTGCGGTTAGGGGCGATCGGCCTTATTGCCGGACAGCTTGTTGCAGGGTTGATCATATTGTTGATCCTTTATGTCAGGCTTACGAGGATTCTTCCGATAGAGTTTAATGTTTCTTTGCTCAAAAGCTCTCTGAAGATCAGCGTGCCTTTAACGCCACGTTTTTTCTTAAGCGTGGTGGGAAATCAGTTCGATAAATATCTTTTGGGATTGCTAAGCTCTTTAGGAGGGGTTGGCGTTTATAGCTTGGGGCAAAAGATCGGGCAGATGGTTTTTATTTATATGACCGCGATCCAAAATGTTTTTAACCCTCAAGTGTATAAAAGGATGTTTGATCAGCGCGACGCGCAAAAGACGATCGGAACATATTTAACGCCTTTTGCGTATGTTTCAGTCTTGATAGGATTATGTAT
>JAKQLT010000041.1 GCA_029567025.1 Candidatus Omnitrophota bacterium
AGACGTATGGATGCGCGAGCGCTATTGCCAGCACATCAATTTTATCCGAAATGGTGAAAGGCATGACACTCGATAAGGCCTATCAATTATCGCCCAAAGATATCACGAAAAAACTCGACGGGCTTCCAGAACATAAAATTCATTGCTCGGTTTTAGGCGATAAAGCGCTTCGCGCGGCGATCAATGATTATTATGCCAAAACCAGACAGACAGGAAAAATAGAACAGGAAACATCAAAGATTATTTGCCAATGCATGAATGTAACAGACGCGGAAATTGAACACGCGGTTTTAGAAGGCGCACGCACGTATCTTGATTTGCAAGAACATACTAAATTAGGAACGGTATGCGGACAATGCGAGGATGAGGCTAAAAAATTATTGGAAGAATATATCAAAAAACATTTTAATTAATTCAAATCCGTTTTTAAAAAACAGGAGAACCCCATGGACCAAAAATTATTAGATATCATCAATAAAAATATCCGCCCACTACTTAATCGAGATGGAGGAGACCTCCAGCCATTAAGTTTTAAAGATAATGTTTTGACGATTGCTTATCAAGGTGCGTGCGGATGCTGTCCTCATGCCGCGATGGGAACACTCAAATTTATTGAGAAGATGCTCAAAGAGCAATACGATCCCAAAATCACTGTCAAAATCGCATAACTAACTTAGACCACATCAGATGTGATTCTTTGGTGTTCTAAAAGGCTGAATAAAAAATTCAGCCTTTTTTTTGGCATTTTCCTGCGTAATATTGCATACTTTCCCTTGAGATAAATTTAATATTAGTATTTATAAAATAAATTTTTATGATTAGCAGAAATTATAAAAATATTTTTTTAAAGAAATTGCTCGCTGGAATTATTCTTTTTTCTTTCACGAGTAATATTATTATTCCTCCAACCTGGTCCCAAATCTTACCTATCCCCACCCCGGGGGTGGGGACAGGTGTTTTTGCGCCGATGATGAAAGGGATAAAAGTTTACGCTGATAATCCGCTAAAGTTTGATTTTATTATAGACCATAGACCAGCGACCATAGACCAGAATAATGAAAATCTTAAAGCCGAATCCACAAAACTAATTAAGTATTTCCTCGCGTCATTAACCACTCCTGAAAATGATATGTGGGTGAACTTAAATCCGAAAGAGCCGGATAGAATCGCGCCAGAGAAGTTTGGTCAAACTGAAATGGGCCGTGATTTACTCGCACAGGATTATATTTTAAAGCAGATAACCGCTTCTTTAATGAATCCCGAGACAGAATTAGGCAAGAAGTTCTGGGATAAAATCTATAAGCAAGCTTATGAAAAGTTCGGAACGACAAATGTGCCTATGGATACGTTTAATAAGGTATGGATTATTCCTGAAAAAGCTGTTGTGTATACGCATGAGAATTCGGCGTTTGTGGTAGAAGCGAAGTTGAAGGTTATGTTGGAAGAAGAATACGAAGCGCTGGCAAGAAGCGCGGAGTCATTGGCAACGGCCAACGGCCAAAGGCCAAAGACTATAGGCCTAAAAGGCGAATCTTCAGCTGAAAAAAGGTCTTTAGTCAATAATATTATTGAATCCATTATTCTTCCGGAGATTGAAAAAGAAGTAAATGAAGGAGAAAGTTTCGCGCCATTACGCCAGATATACAATTCCATGATACTCGCGACATGGTTTAAGAGGAATTTAAAAGAAAGCATTTTAAATAAAGTCTATGTGGATAAAAATAAAACTGTTGGCGTGGATATTAAAGATAAAGAAGAGAAGCTCAAGATTTACAATCAGTATTTAGAAGCTTTTAAGAAAGGCGCGTATAACTACATTAAAGAAGAATACGATCCAGCGACAAAACAAATTATTCCAAGAAAATATTTCTCGGGTGGCATGAAATTTGGATCGAACATCAATAATGCTTATGAAGAAAAACAAAACATTGACCCGGCGATGCTTTCTGACGCTAAAGTCCTTAATGTTTCTGTTGAGCTCAATTCAAAAAAATCATCTGACCGCGCTATGACAGCTCGTTTTTCAGAGGAAGACCTTTACGATATTGATAAAATGACTGATTCCGATTATTTAGAAACTTTTGGCGATTTAACGTTAGATGAAATATTATTTTTATTCCAATCGCCATTTGATGCCACCCATAGTTATTTAAATGAAATTATTAAAAAAGAGACTTTTTTCTCTAATGATGACCTTTTATCATTATATCTTCCTGCCAAAGACTCATCCATAAAACGCTCCATCATCAAGAAAGTTCTTGCGAATCCCGACGCTAACACCAAAGAAGGGATAAAAAGAATCATTCAAATATTAGAAGAAAAAATCCCTGTTTTAAGAGCGCAACGTTATGACTGGATAGAAAATAATACAGACATTAATAAAACCTGGCTGACAAGCTTTTTTCCAACAGAAGAATATAAAAAAATGGTTGCTGCTCGTGATGAAATCAGAAAAGAAATCCATTTCTTAAAAAACTCTATTGCCTCTGTGATTGAAAAGCCTTATGGATCTTTTTTAAATCCTGTCGAAACACGTATCAGAGATTTTCCTGCGACCGATGAACGAATTCTCACAACAAAGCCTGTCCTTAATGAAAATATTTCCTTAACCGCTGTTGCCACACTCATCGAAGGAGATGCGGATTTTAATCATTATTTGCCACTTAATTTATATTATTATGAAAAAACCATTACCGAACCTAATGAATTTTATGACCCTGAACAAACAGGATCTTCAAAAGACAACACCGACATAAAACTAAGAAGGTTTATGACCTATCAGCATAAAAAAACCGGCCGATTATTCTTTGTCAGCAAATATGACCGCGAAATGCTTTTCCCTATGATAGCGAGTTATTTATTTATAAAATTATTAGGCCTGCCTGTTAGAAATACTTTCATTGTTAAAGATAATAGCGGCGACTTATTGCTGTTTAGAGAAAAAACCCCTAATCAGGCGAGTCTTGATGAATTCCCGGCACTTTATGGACAAACGCCTTTCTTTAGCCCCGAATGGGAACGTATTCTACGCGGATCCCTTTTAGTCGATCAAGTCATTGGGTACACGGATAGAGATCTCACTAATTTAGGCGCAACCATTGGCCTTGATTATGATTTCATTCCTTTTTTCCTTGATAATAAATATTCTCTGGGGCTTCCCAAACTTTCTAATTCTAACAAACCATTAAAAGAACAAATCGAATATACGTCCTCTAAATATGTTCAACCTCATCCCTCACAAATAAAAGATCCTCAAAAAAGAAAGTCAACGCCGCTACCTGAAGGTTTTGCTTATAATCCTTACCATGCTAAAGCGACTTTTGAAGATCTCGCATGGATGGCGCATTATATTAAACAAGTATCGGAACAACAGCTCTGGGAGATCTTAACTGAAGCAGATAAAATTGTTACTGACCATCATTTTGATATTCAAAGAACTTTTGAAGAATGGAAGAAATCCCTCAAAAAAGTACACGAACTCTATCCCGATGAAGTGACTGAATTAAAAATATCTGCTGAGAAAACAACAGATCTTGCCATGACAATAGAAAATCCTATCGCCGCCGCCGAATATACTTTTCCCATCACCCCAGGGTTCAGAGAAACAAACATGAAAGGAAATTTTCATAATTTATATAATGATATTCTAAGCGCCTTAGACGCAAAAATAACTTCTGGCGTAGATATATTGAAAAATACACCTTTTTATTTTCACGAAGGCACCCTGGCGATTATTGATAGAACCAAAACAACAAATCTTATGCTTGGAGAAGCTGTCCTTAATGCCCTTGAAGCCATAGCAGATGAAGCAGATAGAAGAAATAAAAATTATTCTGGCCAGATTGAGCTTAAAATTGAAAAAACAAACGACGCGATCATGATTCAATTGCAGGATAACGGAATCGGAATTCCAGAAAAAATATTGCGCGAATTATTCAAAGCGCCGATTTCAACAAAAAGAAAACAAAGAGGAGGAATAATAAAAGGAGGGTTTGGTATTTTTAAAGGTTACGGGTGTGAAATTCTTAATAAATATAGCGGACAAATTCAAATCGACACAAAAACTGCTGATTCAGAACCCATTGTTTACACTATGGAATTTCCAGCAATAGGCGGCGCTTATACTTTAAATAAAGGAACGCGCACAACCAACGGCACGACGGTCCGCTGGACAATATATTTAGAAGAATCACTGGATAACGCTATTACGGCAAACGATCACAATGAAAACATTTGGGCCAATGCCAAAATTCAACCAACCGAAGAAGAAAAAACAAAGAAAACTCTTGTGTCCGAAAATTCTCTTCCATATACCGCATTTGCCAATGATGCTATTGCTATTTGGGAAAGTCTTAATTCCGCCCATATTCGGGATCATGAAGCCATCAAAAAACACGAAGAATTTTTAGACCTATTAAGAAAAGAAAAAGGATACTTTATTTTTGAAGGCACTGAAGAAGAAATCTTTCATGGCGCAAGTCGAGACCTCTGGCAAGGAGACAAACAAATTATTCCCGGCGAAAAAGAAAAAAATATTGCCACCAGCCGATTGGGCACATCCATACAAGAATTATCCCGAAACCTTTCACAGCATAAAGAATCGGGAAGAGATATTCACGGACGAGGAATATTGCTCATTTCTGTAGAAGGCACAAAATTATTTTTAGCTATGATTGATCGCGCCAGAGGATTTCCTCTTGATAAAGAAAAAGGGACTCCTATTATAGAAATGTTACAAAACGGATCTTTCCGTCAACGAGAAGGAAGCCCGGGGATGGGCGTAGGATTAAGAGAAGTGTCGGACTTCGTTGATGAATTTGTGATCTTTAATAGAGGCTACTTTTGGGATAGACGCAATTGGTTAGAAAAAAGAAGCAATGCTTTAAAACAAGATGCCCGGATTCAAGGGCATAAACTCAATGGAACCGTTGTTTTAGTAGAAATGGATTTCGCGGATAAAGCCCTTTTAACAGAAAAACAGAAAGACGTCGGCGGGATTGACTTAAACGCGAAAAATTTAGAAATAAAAGAAAACGGAGAGAAAATAGAATTTAAAATGCCTCTTAATATTGAAGAACTTCAAAATGCGGAAGGCTTTATCCCTGTTATTATTAATATCATGCCTATAACGGACCTGCCAATGTTTTTAGGAGTCAATAACGAAACAGAGGAATCGAAAAAATTAGCGAAAAGCTAAAATGCTATTAATTCATTCAAGATTTTAATTAACAACTTCTATAAAGTTCTGTCATTCCTGCGAAGGCAGGAATCTTTGATGACGAAAAAATGCTTCAAATAGCGAGATCCCTGTTTTCGACGGGATGACACAAAAGCAAAAATCTCTCATCAGGAAAAATAAATATACCCTAAAATTATTATTTAAATTTTCCAACGAACCTAACTTCCGGCTCTAAGGAGAGATTAAATTGCTCTTGGACATTTGCAGACATTTTTTGTATCAAATCAAAAACGTCCTGTGCCTTACAGGAATCATATTTTTTGATGACAATATTCGCGTGTTTTTCAAAAACGCTCGCGCCGCCTACAGCAAAATTTTTCGCGCCGGCCTGATCCAGAAACCATCCTGCTGATTGACGACGCCCCGCGTTTGAGGTCGGCATCACATTTTTAAAAACACTTCCCGCACATGGAATTTTCTTATAATCCGGATGTTTTTCGCTTCGTTCTTTTAAAATATTTTCACGTTCTTTCAAAAGAAACTCTTTATCGGACGGCTCGCACAAAAAATGAGCCGAAAGGACAATCTCGTTTGTTTTTTTTAAAGATGACTCCCTATAAGAAAAACTTAACTTGTTTTTCTCTATATATTTTCGATTTCCCTTTTCATCCAAAATATCCATACCAACTAAAACATCCGCGATTTGTTTTCCGTACGCGCCCGCGTTACCGACAATAGCGCCGGCCACGGTTCCCGGAATCCCCGAGGCAAAATTAAGACCTTTTAATCCGTCCTCAGCACAAAAAGATGCTAAATCATCTAACAACGTGCTCCCTGAAACAAAAATATCTTTTCCCGCTTGAACAATATCTGGTTTTTTCGTTAAATAACGAATCACGTATTGTTTAATCCCTTCATCGGAAACAATTAAATTAGATCCTTCGCCAATGGTTATAAAATCTATTTTCTCAGATTTTAATTCCTTAACCACGGCTTCGATTTGTTCGGGTGTTTCACATTGAAAAAGAATAGGGCAAGCGCCACCTAACTTAAAAGTCGTATAATCACACAATCGCGGCTTATCGATAATAGAAATCTCTAATTTCCTTAAATAAACGATATCCATTTTTTACTTATTCTTTCGCTGGGCCATAAAAAACACATACTGGGAAAGTTTGTTTATCCAGATTAAAAGACTTTTATTAAGAATCTCATTCTGTTCAAAAAGTTTTACAATTTTTCTCTCTGTCCGACGAATCACGGCCCGCGCCCAATGAAGATACGCGCAAGTCAAATTATTTCCCGGGCAAATAAAACAAGAAGGAGAATTGCCTTTTAATTTTAATAATTTTATTTCTTCTTCTAAAAAAAAGACATCCTCTGGTGAAATTCGATTCTTAAGCTTTCTTGCATTTTTATTTAATGTCGCTATTTCAGAGGCCCCCACCATAAGTTTTTGCTGAAGATAATACAGGCGTTTTTTCAAATTATTATTTTTAACCGACGCGCGAATAATCCCTAAAACAGCAATAACCTCATCAATATCGCCTAAGGCATCCATACGTAATGACGCTTTCGAAATTTTTCCGCCGCAACAAAGAGAAGTCATCGTTGAAAGTTTTCCCGTTTTCATAAAAAATTAAATCTCCGGCAATTTAAATGTAATGTTTTTTTCCGGGTCCGAATAACAATGAATATTTACATCTAAATAAGTTTCCTCAATGCGCTTAACAATATCTTCAACGACAAAACGCGGAACCGACGCGCCAGAAGTAATCCCGACGCATTTCTTATTTTCTAATATATCCACATCAAAGTCATCCACAGAATCAACAATAATACTTTTAACGCCGCATTGTTCACCAATTTCCCTAAGGCGATTACTGTTAGAACTGTTTTTTGACCCGCAAACAATAATGAAATCACATTTTTTCGCTAATTCTTTTACCGCATCCTGGCGATTTTGTGTCGCATAACAAAGATCGGACGATCCCGACAATACTAATTTCGGATATTTTTTCCTTAATTTTTCAATAATATATTTTGTTTCATCAACAGACAATGTTGTTTGCGTGATAACACCAACTGAAGAATCACAAGGGAAAGAAAGAGCCGCAATATCCTTTTCCGTTTCAACAATCGAAAGCAATTCTTTTTGAACATACCCTGCCGTTCCAATGACTTCCTGATGATTTTTATGGCCAACTAAAATAACCGGAATATTTTTTTGAGAATATTTTACCGCCTCCCGATGAACTTTCGCAACCAAAGGGCACGTCGCATCAATAATTGCTAAATTTCTTTTTTGGGCTTCTTGAACAATGGACGGAGGCACGCCATGCGCGCTAAAGACAATGTGTTTTCCAGATGGAACATCGGCCAAACTCTCCACAAAAATAACACCACGCTTTTTAAAATCATTAACGACATGCGTATTATGAACAATATCGTGATAAACATAAACAGGCGCGCCGTATTTTTCCAACATTTTTTCTACGATAGTAACCGCAAAAGAAACGCCGCCGCAAAATCCTTGTGTTTTTGCTAAATAAATTTCCATAAAAAAGATTTCATCTTGATTTTTAATTCTATTTCCCTTAATATTGTAGACGCATTTTAGCATGAATCTTTTTTTAGTAAATCAAAAATACTTTTAACCCCTATGATAAAAAATCGCCGTCACACCTTAAGCGTCAAAATTGGAAATATTTTTGTAGGAAGGGGGCATCCTATTGTTATTCAATCGATGACGAACACTCCGACGGAAAATATTCCGGCGACCATAAAACAAATTAAAGAACTCATCCGTGCTGGATCTGAAATGGTGCGCATCACTATCAAAGACGCAAAAGCGGCCGAAGCCGCCATCATAATCATTCAAAAACTACGACAACAAAAAATTCCAACACCAATGATCGGAGATTTTCATTATAATGGGCATATTTTACTTCAACAATTTCCTTTGTTAGCTCAACTTCTCGATAAATATCGGATAAACCCTGGGAATGTCGGTAAAGGACATCAGCGCGAAGATAATTTTTCTTCCATTATAAAAATCGCTATTAAATACAATAAGCCTGTTCGTATTGGCGTCAATGGAGGCTCGCTCGATGAAGAGCTTTTTCTAAAACTCAAAAAAAAATATTCAAAAAAGAAAAATTTCAAAGATCTTAAATCTATTTGGCACGAAGCTCTTATTGAAAGCGCGTTACAAAGCGCCCAATATGCCGAAAAACTTGGACTTGCTCAAAATAAAATCATCTTAAGCGTCAAAACTTCTGACCTGCAAGATTTAATCACCGTTAATGAAAAGCTGGCAAAACGATGCTTATATCCGTTTCATTTAGGATTGACGGAGGCAGGAAGCGGTGTCGAAGGCATAAGCGCTTCCGCGTCCGCTTTAGGAATTTTGTTGCAACAAGGCATTGGCGACACTATTCGTGTTTCTTTGACGCCGCAACCAAAAGTTTCGCGCGCCCGTGAAGTGGAAGTTTGCCGCGCCGTTGTTCAGTCCTTGGGGTTCCGTCATTTTTCCCCTAAAGTTACCAGTTGTCCGGGATGCGGACGGACAAAAAGCGATAAATTTATCTCGCTTACTGAGAATGTAAAATTTTATATCAAAAAAAATATGCCAAAATGGCAAAAAAAATTTCCTGGCGTTGAAAAAATGCGCGTCGCGATAATGGGATGTATCGTTAATGGTCCTGGGGAAAGCAAGCACGCGGATATTGGCATCAGCTTACCTGGATCATCCGATAAAGGGGAGGCGCTTGTCTTTACAAAAGGCACTTTGCTTGCCCAAATTCAGCAAAAAAATCTAAAAAAACAATTCTTACGACTTCTTGAGAAATACATAAAAAAAACATTTTCAAATGAAAATTAAACAAACCGAATTTGTTATTATAGACACCGAAACAACTGGTTTATCCGCTACTAATGGCGATAGGATGGTTGAAATTGCGGCGGTAAAAATTAGAAACGGGGAAATCTCCGAACGTTTCGAATCATTAATCAATCCTGAAAGATCTGTCCCTGAAGGCGCGCAAAATATTCACAAGATTACAAAAGAAATGTTAAAAAATGCGCCTAAAGCAGAAAAAATTCTTCCGGATGTTCTTCATTTTATTGGAGGGGCTTGTGTCGTCGGACACAATATCAAATTTGACCTGGATTTTTTATGTTATCAGCTCTCACTCATCCGGCGAAAACTAAAAAATGAAACGCCAGCCATCGACACCTTAAAAATGGCAAAATATTTTTTACCTCATTTAAGCAATTATTCATTATCTTCCGTGGCTTTATCCTTCGGCATTAAAATAAAAGAAAACCACCGCGCTTTAGCCGACGCAGAACTGACCGCTCAAATTTTTATCCGATTTTTAGATATGGCAGAGGAACAAAAGATGGGCACTTTCCAAAAATTATTCGAAAAATTTAATATCCCGAAACCGAATTTTAAAATCAACCTTCAAGGGCAAGAAATTCTTTTTTAATCTTTCTCATCAAAAAAATCCGAAAAGCTAAAAATTTATTTTCTTTTCTATTTTACGATTTTTAAAAGTAAGATATTGTTTATAGCCGGCCTTTTTAGCCCACAAAAACGCTTTGTCAAAATCCATTCCGACATGCTGGGGCTCATGCGCGTCTGATCCAAAAACAATAGGAACGCCTTCTTGACAATAAATTTTTAAATCAGAAAGGGCAGGATAAATTTCCTTAACCGGTTTTCGTAGGCCTGAAGAATTAATCTCAATGGCGACGCCGCATTCTTTAAAAACACGCGCGGTTTTACGAATCTCTTTGGATAAATCAGTCGTCGCGCGATCGCCAAATTTTTTTAATAAATCCACATGCGCCATAACATCAAACATCTTTGACTGTGCTGCTTTACGTAAAAGTTCATGATAAACGCGGTAAATGTGATTTACGTCTTTATTGTCCCATTTAGGCCGTTCATCCGGATTATCAAACGCCCATTCGTTGATAAAATGCACTGATCCGATAATATAGTCAAACGGATGTTGCCCAAGAAGTTGTTTTGTCTTTTGCTCATACCCGGCCATAAAATCCGCCTCAATACCCATTTTAATAACAATCTCTTTCGCATATTTCTTCTGCAAACGTTCAATAAGCCCAATATATTCTGGATATTGCTTAAGACTCATTGTTACCGTCGGATCAACATGGGAAACAAAAGGAGCATGGTCAGAGAATCCAATTTCTTCAAGACCGATATCAATCGCGTGCTCGATGTAATCATCTGGCGCGCCATCAGCATGTCCGCATAAATACGTGTGCATATGATAATCACAAAGGATAGGCATATTCTTCATAATAAAATTATATTAACAAAATAAAAAATATTTTCGATAGAAATCTTTAAAGTTTCTCTTATTTGACATGATAAAAACTCTGTGTTATTATCCCAACCGTTGTTCGAAAAGAAAGAAGAACTTATGGAAAATTTTTATAAAGAACTTATTCAATCCATTGGAGAAAATATTCATCGCGAAGGGCTTAAAGATACGCCCAAACGTGCGGCCGAAGCGTTTAAATATCTTACAAAAGGCTATCACGAAAATATTGATGACATTGTCAATAAAGCTATTTTTGAATCAGACAACGATGAAATGGTTATTGTGAAAGATATCGAACTTTATTCTCTATGCGAACATCATTTACTGCCGTTTTTTGGAAAATGCCATGTGGGATATTTACCGAACGGGAAAATTCTTGGCCTTTCGAAAATTTCACGAATTGTTGATATTTTTGCGCGACGCTTACAGGTTCAAGAGAATCTGACCAAACAAATCGCTGAAACCATTCAGAAATATACCAATGCCCAAGGCGTTGGAGTCGTCATCGAAGCCCGCCATTTATGCACCATGATGCGCGGCGTTGAGAAACAAAATTCCGTAATGAAAACCTCTTATATGCTTGGAGCTTTTCGAAAAAATATCTCAACCCGATCTGAATTTTTAACTCTTATTAGTTAATTTTATGATGCTCTCTATCCTTATTCTTCTTTTTACGATTTTGCCAGCACTTGAGCTTTACGTCCTTATCAAAGTAGGGACAGTCATCGGAGCTCTTAACACCATAGCCATCATTATTATAACAGGAATTTTAGGAGCCTTCTTAGCCAGACTTCAAGGATTTCTTGTCCTACGTAAAATTCAAGAAAATGTCGCGCAAGGCATTCTGCCGAGCTCTGAACTTTTAGATGCCGCGCTCATCTTAATAGGAGGATTACTCTTATTAACCCCTGGATTTATAACAGATGTCTTTGGTTTTTGCTTACTTCTCGCGCCCATGCGTCTTATCATCAAATTCTTCTTAAAGAAAAGATTAGAAGGAATGATGAAAGAAGGTCAAGCGGTTCACTTCACATGGCATCAGTCTTCTCAAAATAATATTAAATATAAAGATATAGATATTTCTTAAATTATTTCTTGCAAATCAAAAAAGTATTGATAACATAGTGCTAATTATTAAGGAAGAAATCATCTTTTTGCCTTAAAAAAGCAGAAAAGGAGTTAATATGCAATTAAAAGATCAAGTTGCTTTAATCACAGGCTCCGCACGAGGCATCGGCCGGGCGATTGCTGAAACCTTTGCCAAAGAAGGCGCCACTGTTATTATTTCTGATATTAATGGGGAAATGGCTGCCAAAACAGCGTCAGAATTTGTCGCTCAAGGATTTAAAGCGGATAGTTTTTCCTCAAATGTCACAGATTCAAAAAGCGTTGAAGAAATGGTGGACAAAATTCTTGACAAACATAGTCGCATTGATATATTAGTAAACAACGCAGGGATTACAAAAGATAATTTACTGCTTCGGATGAATGAATCCGACTGGGATGCGGTATTAGACATTAATCTTAAAGGCGTTTTCATCTGCACCAAAACTATTATCAAACATATGATGAAAGCCCGAAAAGGAAAAATTATCAATATCGCTTCGATCATTGGCATTGTAGGCAACGCAGGACAAGCAAATTACTCCGCAAGTAAAGCGGGGATCATCGGATTTACCAAATCCATCGCAAAAGAATTTGCTTCTCGCAATATTACATCCAACGCTGTGGCTCCGGGATATATACAGTCAGATATGACTGATAAATTAAATGAAAAAGCTAAAGAAGAAATTTTTAAAACAATTCCCCTGGGAAAGTTAGGAACACCTCAAGATGTTGCTGGCGTTTGTTTGTTCTTAGCATCTGCAAAAGCGGATTACATCACAGGCCAAGTGATTGTGGTTGATGGGGGAATGGCGATATAATAAAGAGTTGAAAAAGACGGACGTCAATGTCCACAAAAGGAGGAAAATACATGGCAGCTGAAGAAAAAATCAAATCAATTATCGCAGAACAATTAGGAGTGAAAGTTGAAGAAGTAAAACCTGAGTCATCTTTTATTGATGATCTTGGAGCAGATTCTTTAGATACTGTTGAACTTATCATGGCTCTTGAAGAAGAATTTGGCATTGAAATTCCCGATGAAGATGCTGAAAAAATGCAAACAGTTGGCGATGCCATCAAATATATCAATGAAAAAGGCACAAAGTAACTCGCCTCTCATTAAAATCATCTTCATGTTTTAAATACAGGTGCCTCGGTTATTCATGCCGAGGCATTCCTATTATTAACTCACATTAATTATGGGATATCATTTATGACAAAAAGACGAGTTGTTATAACAGGATTAGGCGTTGT
>JAKQLT010000211.1 GCA_029567025.1 Candidatus Omnitrophota bacterium
AAAAATGTTTTAAATAATGATTATCAAAAGAAACTTAAAGAGACAGTGCAAGAGAATAAAAATCTGCGCGATCAGCTTAATAAAGAAAAGGCTCTGTATCATTATAATTTAGCGGTTGCCTTAACCAGGGCTAATTTAATAGACAGCGCTATCGATGAATATGAGACCTCAATAAAAATTGATGCAAATAACCCGGAGGCGTATTATAATTTAGCTGTTCTTTTTGACCGTATGGGTTATAGCCCGAGAAAAACCGTAAGATATTATAAGAGATATCTTGATCTTTCCCCTGATGCTGAAGACCGCGAAGAAGTGCTGATTGCTATCAGCAAACTTGAAGGAAGATTATAATAATGTTCTGTTCCTGCCCTATTACAAAATTTCTTGATAAAAAGCCGTTTCTTTTTTTCTGTGTTGTTTTTTTATGCGTTATGATGGCCGCTTCTTTTTCTCATTATAAAAGAAGAAAGAATGCTTATTTGTCTTGGGCGAAAGAAAAAGAAACGCAATATGTTTTAAAAGAGGGAGAAGCCAAGAAACAAATTACACAAAAGATAGAGGACAAATATAAGGAAGAAATGACCGCTTTTGCGATATTGGCTAAAACGGCTGAAATTGAACGTCAAAAGTTAAAAGAATTGGAAGAACAACTCAAGATCCAAAACGAGAAAAAGGCGGCAGAGCTTAAGCAAAAGAAAAAGTAGGTTTTAAAAAAAAGGAAAGCGTTGTGGGTAAAAAAGGATTGATAATCGGGATTTTGGTGGCAGTAGCGTTAGGGCTTTTAGCCGCACAGATTATAGATAAAGTTTTTATCGCCTCAGCGTTCGAAAAATCATCTTTGAAAAAAGAAACCGATTTAAATAGTCGTTTTGCGAAAGAGAAACTTTCAGAAGAAAATAATTTGGAAGAACGCTATCAAGCCGACCTTGTTTCTAAGAAAGCTATGGAAAAAAGAATTGAGTTGCAAAGAAAAAAAATTAAAGAACTTGAAAGCCAGTTGCATTTTAAGTAATTCTTTAACAAAACAAAATTTTGTATAGTTTATATATTTAAAAGAAAAAATATTTTTTTTGCCTTCCTTATTATATTAGCGGCGCTATGTTTATTTTGCCTCATTCGCCCTTCTTATAGTGATAATGAAACTTTTTTCCAATCCGATTGGTCTGGAGGCTCTTCAGTTAATCCTGCTACGCAAACTGGCTGGGATAAATATTTTTTTAAAAATACAACAGTAGTTGTTCCTGCTGGACAAGTATCTTTGGACACAGAAAGTTTTTCTTTGACAGATACAACGGATGTTGATTTTGGGGCAGGAACGAAAGATGAACTTGTGATTAATGGTACAGGAACAGGCGCTTCTTTAGTTTTGGATACAACAGTTGATGATATTTTTGTGAATAATCAATTGGGCAAATGGGCGAGTCTTAATGAAATGCCTGCCTTAAGTTGGTTTTCAGCTTATGCCCGGATTGTTCATGATAATAAAGTTTATATTTATGCGTTTTGGGAAAGAAATATTTTTGGCCGATATTCTGTTTCCGAGAAAAAGTGGGAATTTTTAGCCAATGCGCCTCGTTCTGTTGGCCCGGGATGCTCTTTGGCATATCCGGGAAGTGGAGATTTTATTTATGCTATCAGAGGTGGAGAGCAAAAGAGTTTTTGGAAATATTCTATATCGACAGATACTTGGACAACGCTCGCCGATACTCTTTATCCTATTCGAGTAGGTGGAAGTATTGCCGCAACTTCCACAAAAATTTTTTGTGTGGTCGGCTCTTCAAATTATTTCTTAGAATATGATATTGCGACTAATGTTTGGATAGAAAGACCTGTTTTACATACGGATTGCGGTACTAGCAGTACGGCGGGCCCGGATTATCAATCGCAATTAGTTTATCCAGGAACGGGAAATTTTATTTTTCTTAATCGGGGAGGCTCTTCAGGGAATTTTTGTGCTTATAACATGTCTCCTCTTATAAGAAGTTGGACCAATTTTAAGCCTCAAAATGCATCTGTTCAATTAAATGATCTTTCTTATCCTGGAAGCGGGGACTATCTTTATGCTTGGAGCAGT
>JAKQLT010000222.1 GCA_029567025.1 Candidatus Omnitrophota bacterium
TAAAATCTCTTAAATTAAAGGCGAAAGATAGCGAACAGGAATTAAGCCCTGTTGTTGTAACTGTTTTAAAAAGTCATTTAAAAAGTAAGACAACTGCTAAATCTTCGGATAAGGAAGAGAAAGAAACGGCTTTAAATAAAAAGAGTAAGCCAAAAACAACGATGAAGAAAAAAGAAAAAGAGTCCCCTAAGGAAGCAAAGCCTAAAAAAAGCGTTAAATCAAAAACGACCTCATCGAAACAAGAGGTTATTTTAGAAAAAAAAGTTGCTGATATCGTTGTTGAGCCCCAAGAGCTTGTTCAAGAAGATAAAGAGAATCTTTTAAGCGCCTCGGCGTCTTCTGAAAAAAAACCTGTTGATGCGCCGAAAATCTTTGAAGAGGATAAAAATAAAGAAAAGAAACCAAAAAGCAAATTTTCTAAAGAGCCGTTGATAACGTTAAAGCCTTTAGCAAGAAAGAAAAAAAGGTTTGACCACGCAGGAGTAGAGAAATTGCAAGGGGATATTGATGGACAGGATGTTTCCCAGCTTACAGCTGCGGGGCATCCGCAAGCGGTTTTTCATCCGGCAGCGCCCGTTTCTATTCAGGAAATTGAAATTAATCTTCCGATTACGGTTAAGGATTTAAGTGCCAAAATTCAGCAAAAGCCAAGTGCGGTTTTAACCGAGCTTATGAAAATGGGATTGTTAGCACATATTAATCAGAGCTTGGATGAATCAGTTGTGAATAAATTGACAAATGTTTTTGGTTTTAATTTCGCAAAGATAAAAAATCAAGAAGAGCAATTAGTCGAATTTCATAAGAAAGAACAAGAAAATCCTGAATTATTGAAACCCCGCGCTCCGGTTATTACTTTTATGGGGCATGTGGATCATGGAAAAACTTCTTTAATTGATAGAATCCGTCGATCAAAAGTAGTTGATTCCGAACACGGTGGTATTACCCAGCATATGCACGCGTATTCGGTTGAAATCAATAAAGGACGGATTACATTTTTAGATACGCCGGGCCATGAGGCCTTTACCGCGATGCGGGCTCGTGGCGCGCATATTACGGATATTGTAGTTTTAGTTGTTGCCGCGGATGAAGGCGTGATGCCTCAAACCGAAGAGGCCATTGATCACGCGCGTGCGGCGCATGTCCCCATTGTTGTGGCGTTGAATAAAATTGATAAAAGAAACGCGGATATAGATAGAGTCAAAAAACAATTATCCGGATTAGATTTAATGGCGGAAGATTGGGGCGGAAAAACAATTGTGGTTCCTGTTTCAGCGGCGACAGGAGAAGGCATAGAAAATCTTTTGGAAATGTTACTTTTGGAGTCAGAAGTTTTAGAGCTAAAAGCGAATCCGGATAAGAAGGCGTCTGGCATTGTGGCGGAAGCGCATTTAAGTCAAGGCAAAGGCGTTGTTACAACGCTTATTATCCAAAGCGGAACGCTTAAAGACGGAGATTTTATTGTTGTTGGCCCTTATTATGGAAAAATCCGAGCGATGCTCAATGATAGAGGAAAACATATCAAAGAAGCCGGACCATCTATGCCGGTTGAGGTTATTGGTGTTTCTGATGTCCCTGATGCGGGAGAGATGTTTTATGTGGTTGATAATGAGAAACAGGCTCGGGATATTTGCACAAAACGTCAGGAACAATTAAAGAATGAAAAAATACGCTCTATGAGTCGTTTGACGTTAGAAGATATTCAAACGCAGATACAACAAGGTGTGGTAAAGGAATTAAATGTCATCTTAAAAGCGGATGTGCAAGGATCTTCTGAAGCATTAAGAGATTCCTTGTTAAAAATTCCGAGCGATAAAGTAAAAATTAATTTTATTCATTGCGGCGTGGGAGATATTAATACTTCCGATGTTGTTTTGGCTAAAGCGTCCCAAGCGATTATTATCGCTTTTCACGTAGGGACAGACGCGAGGGCCAAAGAGGAGCTTAAAAAAGAGCTGATTGATGTCCGCGAATATCGTATTATTTACGATGCTGTCGATGATATGAAAAAGGCGTTAGAAGGATTGTTAGAGGCGAAGGTGCGAAAGAATTTCTTGGCGCGGGTTGAAATCCGACAAGTTTTTAAGCTTTCGAAACACGGAATTATCGCGGGCTGTTATGTGGTTAAAGGAAAAGTGAATCGTAAAGCCAAAGCGGATGTGGTGCGTAACGGCGAGATTCTTCATTCTGGAAGCATTTCGTCTTTGAAGCGTTTCAAAGATGATGTGAAAGAGGTCACGGAAAATATGGAATGCGGGATCAGCGTTTCAGGTTTTGATCAATACCAAGTAGGCGATATGATTGAAGTCTATGATATTGAAAGGATAGCCCAGAAATTATGAGAAAACGTATTTTTAGCGGCATGCGCCCGACGGGAAAACTTCATTTAGGTCATTTGGTTGGCGCTTTAAGCAATTGGGTTAAATTACAAGAAGCCTATGATTGCGTCTTTGGGATTGTTGACTGGCATGCTCTTATGGGAGAATATGAAAATAGCAAAGCGATCACAGAAAACATATATGAAATGGCGCTTGATTGGCTCGCCTCTGGCATTGATCCCAAAAAGTCCATTGTCTTTATCCAATCGCATGTGCCTGAACATTTAGAGCTCAATATGATTTTTTCCTGTTTAACGCCTTTAGGATGGTTGGAGCGAAACCCTACCTATAAAGAACAATTGAGAGAAATTACAACGCGTGATTTACAAACATACGGTTTTTTAGGTTATCCTGTTTTGCAAGCCGCGGATATTTTATTGTATAAAGCTGATGCGGTTCCTATCGGGGAAGATCAACTACCGCATATTGAATTGACGCGTGAAATCGGCCGACGTTTTAATCATATTTTTCAAGTGGAATTTTTTGCCGATTGTGAGGCGATTTTAACTAAAACGCCTCGGCTTTTAGGCGTGGATGGTCGTAAGATGAGCAAAAGTTATAATAATGCGATTAATTTATCTGACTCTAAAGAAGATATTTTAGCAAAAGTAAAAAATATGTTTACGGATCCTAAACGCATTAAACTCTCCGATGTGGGACATCCTCACGAATGTAATGTTTACAGTTATTATGAAGTTTTTTCGCCCGATGCGACAGAAACGGTTTTTAAAGAATGCACGAAAGCCCAGCGCGGTTGTACGGATTGTAAAAAATGTTTAGCGGATATTCTAATTAAGAATTTATCGCCTCTACAAGAAAAACGAATTTCTTTAGAGAAAGACAAGAATCTTATTAAAGATGTTTTATCCGATGGTGCAAAAAAGGCGAGAGCTCTGGCCCAAGAAACTTTAGGACAAATAAAAGAAATTATTTTTTGATGACGTATAAACTCCGATTGGATATTTTTGAAGGCCCCCTGGATCTCCTTTTGTATTTGATTAAAAAGGACGACATTGATATTCGTGATATTCCTATCGCTCGTATTACAGAACAATATATGAAATACATTGAAATGATGAAAGTCCTTAATTTTGATATTATCGGGGATTTTCTTGTTATGGCCGCGACCTTGATGCAGATAAAATCCCGTATGTTATTACCGCCTGATCCTGTGGAAGGTGCGGTGGAAGATCCTCGTGATGAATTAGTCAGACGATTAGAAGAATATCAGCGTTTTAAGGAAATCGCGGAAGAATTAAAAGAAAAAGAGGCGGCGCGACGTGATTTATTTGGTCGGGAAATCGGGGAAGAGGGTATGAAACAATTGCGGGATGAGGCCAAAGAGACTTATTTTGAGGCGAGTTTATTTGATTTGATTAACGCGCTATCCGAAGCTTTAAAAAGATCTCCTGAAGATGTTATCCATGAAATTGTCAAAGAAGAACATACGGTGGAACAAAAAATCCATGATATTTTACATCTTCTTTTAAATGAAACCGCTGTAAAATTAACAGATATTTTTAAGAAGACAAAAAGCAAGATGGAAGCAATTGTCACTTTTTTAGCTATTTTAGAACTTATCCGTTTAAAGGAAATTAAAGCGGTCCAGAAAGAATTATTTGGTGAAATTGAAATTTTGCGTAATAAAGAGAATTTAGCGCCACTTCCGATAGAGACAAATGACGAAGAACAAGCGCCCGCCCAAGAAGATAATATAACGGAAAATTCTGAAGTAACGCAAAATCCTCAAGAAAAAAAAGAAGAATAGCCCTGATGGAAGAAAAACGCAACATTATTTTTAGCCAGGAAACCGAAGAGGATCAAGTTTATAGCTTATCTTTACGCCCGAATATTTTAGAAGAATTTATCGGGCAGAAAGATTTAGTCGATAATTTAAAAGTCTCTTTACAGGCCGCTCAACAGCGCCAAGAACCGATAGAACATATTTTGCTTTCAGGCCCGCCGGGATTAGGAAAAACTTCTTTGGCGAATATTGTGGCCAATGAAATGAACGCGCGTATTACGATAACCTCTGGTCCGTCTATTTCCCGCGCGGGAGATTTAATCGGGATTTTAACCAATTTAGAAAAAGGCGATGTCCTTTTTATTGATGAAATTCATCGGTTGTCTAAAGTGGTTGAGGAATTTTTATATCCGGCGATGGAAAGTTTCAAGATTGATTTTATCGTGGATAAAGGGCCGTATGCCAAGACCATCAATTTTAATTTAAAACCATTTACACTTATTGGGGCGACAACCCGTAGCGGGCTTTTAGCCTCGCCTTTACGAGAACGATTTGGTATTTTTCATCATTTAGATTTTTATAAAACAGATGAGTTAGCCATGATCGTTAAAAGGTCTTCCCAAAAATTAAATGTGAAAATTACAGAAGACGCTTGCGCGGAAATTGCTCGACGCGCGCGAGGCACACCGCGTATCGCGAATCGACTGTTAAGACGAGTGAGAGACTATGTTCAGGTTAAAACATCACAGGATGAAATCAAAAAAGAAATTGTGGAAGAGGCTATGAAGACTTTAGGCATTGACGTAGCTGG
>JAKQLT010000013.1 GCA_029567025.1 Candidatus Omnitrophota bacterium
ATGATGGCAAAGTTTTAGTTGTTTTTCCATATTTTCTTTGATTAAATTTATCGGCACATGCCCTGGCCCTTCTATCATCGTTTGAACATCGTGTTTCCATGCAATTTTTGTCAATTCCCCGAGTGTTTTTAATTCCCCAAATTGAGCTTTATCATTGGCATCGGCTAAACATCCGGGGCGCAATCCATCACCGAGACTAAAAGAAATATCGTATTGCTTTAAGATATCGCAGATATCTTCAAAATGTGTATATAAAAAGTTCTCTTTTCTATGAGCCAAACACCATTTGGCTAATATGGATCCTCCTCGAGAAACAATGCCTATCTTCCTTTTTTGCGCATGGTTAATGTGTTTTAATAAAACTCCGGCATGGACCGTAAAATAATCAACGCCTTGATGCGCCTGTTCTATAAGCGTATCACGGTAAATATCCCAAGATAAATTTTCAATGATTCCGCCAGCTTTTTCAAGCGCTTGATAAATAGGAACAGTTCCTAAAGGCGCCGGACAATTACGAATGATCCATTCACGTGTTTCATGGATATTTGCGCCTGTTGATAAATCCATTACGGTATCGCCGCCCCAACGGATTGCCCAAATCATTTTTTCTATTTCTTCTGTAATGCAAGAGGATAGTGCGGAATTGCCAATATTCGCGTTTATTTTAACCAAGAAATCTCGGCCAATGATCATTGGTTCACATTCCGGATGATTAATATTGCAAGGAATAATGGCGCGGCCTTGAGCGATCTTTTTTCTCACAAATTCTGCAGAACAATTTTCTCGAATAGCCACAAATTCCATTTCAGGGGTAATAATTCTTTTTTTTGCATAAAACATTTGAGTAACTTTTTTCCCTGATTTTGCACGAAGAGGTTTTTTAAGAAAAGGAAAACTGTTTTCGTTTTTAGAATTATCGCGTAACGGGAAGCTTTCCACATCGAGCCGGTTAAGAATCCAATTTTGTCGAATAGGATTTAATCCTTTTGTTGTGTCTATGGTCGTGTCTGTAAAGGGTCCTGAGGTATCATAAAGATAAAGCGGATTATTAAGCGTTTTATGCCCCTTATCATCAATAGTTGCCGAAAGATTTATTTTGCGAAAAGGAACGCGAATATCTTTGTAAAGGTTCCCTTTTTTGTAGAATTTTTCAGATCCTTCTAAAGGTTTAAAATGAAATGTATTATTCTTGGGAATAGCCATGAATGAAATTATTTTGAAGAAACATAAATATTAATAAAAAAGCGTATTCATTATAAACTTTGTAATTATTGTGTCAATATTTTAAAGTTGCTTATTTTTGTTCAGCGGATATAATTTGAAAAAAGAAAGATAATATAAAAAAATCATTTTAAAAGGATTGTTATGAATATTCCTCAAGAGCTTTTTTTAAAACAAATTGAGAACGGCCCTATGGCTAATTTTACTTATTTTATTGGTGATGCGGGCACGCAAGAAGTTGGAATTGTTGACCCAGGTTGGGATTCTAAAGAGCTTATCAAAATAGCAGAAAAAGAGCATGTTAAAATAGTTGCGGTCCTTTTAACTCATGGGCATTTTGATCATGCGAATGAAGCGGATTCATTAGCTTTAGAATTTAATATTCCGATTTATGTTTCTTTATATGAGCCTATAAGTTTGAAATCAAAAAATCTTATTAAAGTGGATAATTATCAAAAAATAAATATTGGTTCAATAGAAATTGACTGTCTTTTAACGCCTGGGCATACTCCAGGGTCGCAATGTTTTAAATATAAGAATGTTCTTTTAACCGGAGACACTTTATTTTTAGGATGTTGTGGCCGATGTGATTTGCCAGGAGGAAACCCAAAGGACATGTATCATTCGCTTTATAATATCATTATGAAACTTCCCGATGCCACCCTTCTTTTCCCCGGACATGCGTATAGCGAGGCCTCTTACGCGACTCTTTTTGAACAAAAAAGAACAAATCCTTATTTGATGTGTAAGAATGAGCAAGAATTTTTAGAAGAATTTATGGGGTAAAGTTTGGAGCGATTTCTTGTGTCAATTGGGAGACAACATTCCGTTTTATTTCATCAGCATCAGGATTTTCAGAGAGCCAATCTTTTAGCATATTCAAAATAGCAATTTCTGCTTCTTGGCCTGTTGGGATTTCAACCGCCCCTTCGATATCGGGATGTATGGCATACGCAAAAAGATGTCTGGACTCTGGTTTTTTAGTGCCAGCTACGACCGCTAATGCATCCGCTAAAGAGGTTTCTTTTAGTTTTCCATCTCGACAAAATTGAAAATATTTTCCGTCGGCATCTTTAATTTCTATGCCCAGCGTTCCTCCGTCTAAAAATTGTTCAACATTTGTTATTTCAATAGGTTTTTTTAAGCTAATAGTTTCAGCGGGTAAGATAATTTTTATTTCAGCATTTTGTGCAAAAATTTGACAAGAAAGAAATAAGGAGAAAAATAAAAATATAAAAATGTTTTTTTTTCATAAAATCCTATTTTTTAAAAAAAGATTAAATAGTTTTTGCCGGTTTAATAATAGCCCATTGCATTTTCCCAATAACGCTTTGAGCAATGTTTTTTAATCGATCGCCTATTTTTTCTAAATTGTCGACCATTTCAATAAAAAGAAATCCGGAATTAATTTGGCAGCATCCTGTTTTAAGCCGCGTGATATGTTCTTGTTTGAATTGTATTTGCATAGCGTTGATGCGGCCTTCTCTTTCTAAAACCTCTTCTGCTGTTTGAATGCTGTTTTCAGTAAGAGCTTTTAATGAGAGATCGAGCATTTTTTGTATTTCAGCCCACATCGTATTAAGTTCTTTGATGGCTTGATCTGAAAAAATAAATTTTTCTTCTATTTTTCTTCGGGTTAATTCTGCTAAATTTTGAGCGTGATCGCCGATGCGCTCTAAATCATTAACGTTATGCATAAGGACAGGTAGTTCTTGTGATTCTTCTGGAAGCAATTCTTTTTGAGATAAGCTGATCATATATTGAGTGATTTCGGATTGAAGATTGTCCGTCACATTTTCATACTCATTGGCTTGTTTAGAGATGTTCATATCGTTTTTAAAAAATCCTTCCATCGCATGCGAAACCGCTTTTGTCGCAATTTTAAGCATATAAATAATTTCTTTGTGCGTTTGTTCTAATGCTAAGCTCGGCGTTTCTAATAGATGCTTCTCAAGATATTGCGTGCCATAATCAATAGACCCTTCTTTCTTTGGGACTAAAAAAATACTCGCTTTTTCTAAAAATCCTATCAAAGGTAAAAATATAATTGCATTAATGACATTAAAAGTTGTATGTGTTACAGCAATATAAAGCATAATATTTTTTGTGGTAATTTCCCCTGGCAAGATCCAATCAATAAATTTCTCGAACCATCCTAAATATACAAATATAATCATAAAAACGACGCCAATAGCATTAAAAAGAGTATGCGACATTGCCGCTCGACGCGCGTTGATATTGGTGCCAATAGCCGCAAGTTGCGCTGTAATCGTTGTTCCAATATTAAATCCAAGAATCAAAGGGATAGATTCATGAAAAGAGATTAATCCTTGAAAGGCCAAGATTTGTAAGATAGCGGTTGTAACACTTGAGCTTTGAAGCAACATTGTAAAAAAAGCACCGATAAAAACTCCTAAAATAGGGTTTTTCCCAAAAGAGATAAATAAGTTGTGGATGAAGGGACTTTCTTTTAAAGGGCCAAAGGCATGTTGCATAAAATCTAACCCCATAAATAAAAGGCCAAAACCTAAAAGAGCTTCGCCAAAAGATGTTTTGTTTCTTGAACGGGCTAACATCATGAATCCAAATCCAATTCCGACGGATGGCAAGGCATAAGTCGTGATCTTAAAAATAGACATGGCTGAAACCAGCCAAGCGGTAAATGTTGTCCCGATATTGACTCCGATAATAACGCTGATAGCTTGTCTTAAGGCCAAGAGACCTGCGTTTACAAAACCAACCACCATAACGGTTGTTGCGCTTGAGGATTGAATAAGCGTGGTTACAAATGTCCCTACAAGAATTCCAATGAGGGGTTGTTTGGTGACGCTGTGTAAAAATTGCTTTAATTTTTCTCCTGCGCTTTTTTTAAGTCCATCGGCTATAGTTTTCATGCCTAAGAAGAAAAATCCAAGTCCGCCGATTAAAGAAAAAATAGTGTTTATCATTAGAGTCAGATCCCTTTCTTTTTATTATTAAATTCTTTAGAAAATATTTTATAAAGAAGATGCATAAAAATATTTGTGGGCAATAGTCTGCGTAAGAAGTATAACGTTTTGGCTTCAATATCTGGAATATTACGTAATGGCGGATTGTTTACAGTTATTAGTTTTTCAGCGAGAATCGCGATTTCTTCGGGATCTTTATGAAGATCTGACACGTGTTCTTTGAGTCGTTTTTTTAGTCTTTGCGACATTTGATAATAAGGGCTTTCAGGATTATCAAAATTTTTTGCATAACGGGCATTTTCTTCAAAAATTTTCGTGCGATAAGAACCAGGTTCAATCAAACAGACATCAATGCCAAAAGGATTTAATTCATATCGGAGACTTTCACTGAAGGCCTCAAGCGCCCATTTGCTTGTGTTATAAGCGCTAAATGCCGGTGATGTATAAAGCCCGGCTATGCTGGATATATTGATAATTGTTCCTTTTTTTCTTGGACGCATCAAAGGCAAAGTCGCGCGAATGACATTTTGAACTCCAAAAAAATTGGTATCCATTTGTTTTCGGATTTCTTCTTCTGTTAAATCTTCAAAAAATCCTCCGATCCCGTAACCGGCATTGTTGATTAAAAC
>JAKQLT010000031.1 GCA_029567025.1 Candidatus Omnitrophota bacterium
ATCGCCCAAACCGGTTCATAAGCAATAATGATTTTTTGCATTTCGTCCGTCGATAAACCTGCTAAAGATTCCGTGCATTGTTTATTAAGGACATCAAAAGTTTTTCCTTCTTCTCGTTCTTGTAAAACTTCTCCGATACAGACAATCGGTGTTAACCCATGTTTTAAGGCTGCTTTGATTTTCTTATTGACCGTTTGATTGGTTTCACCGAAAAATTGTCGACGCTCTGAATGCCCGATAATAACATATTGCGCGCCGGCATCTTTTATTAAAGGCGCAGAAACTTCTCCGGTAAAAGCACCAGAATCTTCCCAATACACATCTTGAGCGCCAACGCCGATATTTGATTCCATTAAAGCCTCATAAACATCTCTAATAACTAAAAAAACAGGACACACAACAATATCCACTTTTGTGATATCACACAATTCTCGTTTTAAAACAGTAACCAATTCTAATGCTTCCTTAGAATTTTTGAATAATTTCCAATTGCCTGCAATGATTGGTTTTCTCATGATGGTCCTCTTCTTATTTATTCCGACGTATCATAACGATAAATTATCTTTTGTCGGGATTTCCGCCTCCTTATAGAAACGGAACGATTAATCCTCCATTACTTCGAGGAGGCTCTATTTTTTAATGCCGCAATTCCAGGAAGTTCTTGACCTTCTAAAAATTCTAAAGAAGCGCCGCCACCGGTTGAAATATGCGTCATCTTATCTTCTACATTAAATTTCTTAGCCGCGGCCGCCGAATCCCCACCGCCGACGATTGTCGTACAATCTTTTAAATTCGCTAAATAATCGGCAATAGCTTTTGTCCCACCGGCATATTCATCTTTTTCAAAAACACCCATAGGCCCGTTCCACACAACCGTTTTAGCGGTTGATAAAACTTGTTTAAAAATCTCAACTGTTTTAGGCCCAATATCAAGTCCCATCCAACCGTCTTCAATTTTTGTGACAACTTTTCTATCTTTCGGATCATCAAAACTTGTGGCGACAACAAAATCTTCACCTAATTCTATTTTAACGCCTTTTTGCTTGGCCTTTTCCAATAAACCTTTCGCAATGTCGACTTTATCCGCTTCTAAACGAGATGTCCCAACATTCGCGCCCAACGCTTTAAAAAATGTGAAAACCATCGCGCCGCCGATAAGAATCGCATCTGCCTTATTCATCAAATTTTCAATCAGCATGATTTTATCAGACACTTTCGCGCCTCCCATAATAACCACAAATGGTTTCTCTGGATTATGGACCGCCTTGCCCAAATAATTAATCTCTTTTTCTAAAAGAAATCCCGCAACCGCTGGTAAAAATTTTGCAATGCCTTCGGTTGAAGCATGCGCACGATGAGCTGTTCCAAAAGCATCGTTAACATAAATATCCGCCAAATCAGCAAGCTTTTTTGAAAACTCAGGGTCATTTTTCTCTTCTTGTTTATAAAAACGCAAATTCTCCAGCAATATCACCTTTTCTGAAGAATTATTTATAGAAGCCTTCACGCTGTCACCGATACAATCATCAAGTTTAAGAACTTTTTGATTAAGAAGTTTTTCTAATTGTTTGGCAACAGGCGTGAGCCGCTCTTTTTCCGAAACTTGGCCTTTAGGACGACCTAAATGGCTCATTAAGATAACTTTGGCAGGATCTTGAGCTAAAATATATTTTATCGTCGGGATGGAAGCCACAATACGCATATCATCAGTAATATTCAAATTATCATCTAATGGCACATTAAAATCGCAACGGACAATAACTTTTTTCCCTTTTAAATTAATGTCTTTGACGGTCATTTTATTCATCGCCGGCCTCCAATTATTAATTAATAATAATATTTATGAAATTGTTTCCTATTATATATAACAAGTCCTTTTTGTCAATTTAATCTCTTATTTCCACACCATTTTTGTTATTTTCATCTCAATCGTTGTCGTAGGATAAAGGTCTTCAATAATTTCAGCAGGTTCAAACCATAATTTAATTTCCCTGGCCGCGTCTTCTTCATTAGCAGAACAATGAAGGACATTTTCAAATAACCCGGCTGTCGTTAAACGTCCATACTGGCCGCGAATGCTCGTTGAATCAGCGGTTTCAGGGTTTGTCGCGCCGGCTAATTTTCTGACCTTTTCAATCGCGTTTTCTCCGTCATACACAAGGGCTAAAACACGACGATATTCCTCACCATGCAATTCCCCGCAAATATATTTCACGACATCTTCAAAAAAAGGTTTATCTTTTAAATGCTGATAATGTTCCGCCGCCAATTCTCTCGAGACTTTGACCACTTTAGCTCCAACGATACGAAGCTTAGTCTCTGAAAGACGGCTTAAAATATTTCCGGTTAAAGACTTTTTTAATCCGTCGGGTTTTACAATAACTAATGTTTGCTGTCGCATAACTTTTCCTTTCTTTCCTGCTGTCTTATCATTTTTAAAAGACAACTGCTCTGCTAATATTTTTATTTTTAAAAATTTATTTTTTCTTTATACCACTTAATCGTTTTTTTCAAACCATTTTCAAATTTCGTTTTGGCGATAAACCCAAATTCTTTTTTCGCGCGTGATGTGTCTAAACAACGTCGCGGCTGGCCGTCAGGTTTCGTTTTATCCCAAATGATTTTTCCTTGAAATCCTGTTAATTGAACAATCAAGGCCACTAAATCTTTAATAGAAATTTCAAAACCCGCGCCTAAATTAACCGGCTCTGGCTTATTATATTTTTCACTTGCTAAAATAATACCTTCGGCCGCATCATCCACATATAAAAATTCACGCGTGGCCTTGCCCGTTCCCCAAACCACAATTTCTTTTGCATTATTTTTCTTCGCCTCTAAACATTTTTTAATAAGCGCTGGAATAACATGCGAAGACTGCGGATTAAAATTATCGCGCGGCCCGTATAAATTAACAGGAAGTAAAAAAATCGCATTAAATCCATATTGCTGCCGATACGCCTGCGATTGAACCAAAAGCATTTTCTTAGCCAATCCATACGGCGCATTGGTTTCTTCGGGATAACCATTCCATAAATTCTCTTCTTTAAACGGCACCGGCGTAAATTTCGGATATGCGCAAATGGTTCCAAGCGCCACAAATTTCTTTACCCCCAAAAGCCGCGCTTGTTCGATTAACTGTACGCCCATCATCAAATTCTCATAGAAAAATTTCCCTGGATTTTCTTGGTTGGCTCCAATTCCACCGACGACAGCGGCCAAATGAATAACCATATCGGGCCGTGTTTGTTTTAGAAGTTTTTTAATATCCTTTTCTTGTCTCAAATCACACGATTCAATCAAAGGGACAAAAATATTTTGACACCCTTTTTTATGAAGCAGCGCAACAACCGATTGCCCTAAAAAACCTGCTCCACCGGTCACAACAACTCTTTTATTTCTCCAAAATGACATCTTTATTTTTCCATTATTTTTTAAAAAGCTTCTCTAATTTTACTATCCGCTAAACACTATACGCTGCTTTACTTCTTCCCTTTAAGCCCGTATAATTCTTTTTCAACCAATTTCATATCGCTATCAACCATCATACGCACCAATTGTCTAAAACTTACCTTTGGCTTCCATTTTAATACTTTTTTCGCCTTAGAACTATCGCCTAAAAGGCAATCAACTTCGGTCGGGCGAAAATAACGTTTATCAATCTCGACATATTTTTTCCAATCAAGTTTCGCGTAATCAAAAGCCTCATCTAAAAATTCTTTAACCGAATGCGTTTCGCCGGTCGCCACAACATAATCATCTGCTTTTTTTTGCTGTAACATCAGCCACATCGCCTCCACATAATCGCCGGCAAAACCCCAATCACGCTTGGAACTTAAATTTCCCAAATATAATTTCTTTTGCAATCCCTGTTTAATACGCGCAAGCGCCATAGTAATTTTTCGCGTGACAAAGGTTTCACCTCGTCGAGGAGATTCATGATTAAATAAGATCCCGTTACACGTGAACATCTTATACGCCTCACGATAATTGACTGTCATCCAATAGGAATAAACTTTAGAGGCTGCATACGGGCTCCGCGGCTCAAACGGAGTTTGTTCGTTTTGCGGCGACGGCGCGTTGCCATACATTTCCGAACTCGAGGCCTGATAAAATTTTGTCTTAATCCCGCTTTCCCGAATAGCTTCTAAAAGACGCGTGGTTCCAAGCGCGGTTACCTCAGCGGTATATTCCGGAATATCAAAACTCACACGCACATGGCTTTGCGCACCTAAATTATAAATCTCATCGGGCTTAATCGTTTTAATAATCTGATTTAAAGAACTCGCATCATTCAAATCCCCATACACAAGTTTTAATTTTACATCTTTTTCATGCGGGTCTTGATACAGATGGTCGATGCGATCCGTATTAAAGGAACTTGACCGACGGATAAGCCCATAAACCATATATCCTTTATCCAAAAGAAATTCGGATAAATAAGAACCATCCTGGCCCGTAATCCCGGTAATCAAAGCTGTTTTTTTATTAGACATTTTAAAATCTCCTTATCATTATTCCGATTGTCGGACCAGAACCATTAAAAGCCCGATATGAACCCATAAATAATTTGATATTTGAACTGAATAAAAATGTGTATCAACGAAACTGTGCGCTAAAAACGCGAAAATTCCTAATAATAAACCCATCGATAACGCCGAGAAAAAAATGTTTTTCTTATATTGAATTTTTATCTGATTTAAAACGTAATTAATAAAAACATACAGAATCCATAAAAAAGTCCCAAAACCCAGAACTCCCGTCTCGATTAATATCTGCAAATAACAATTATGCACATAGGTTGGGAAAACTCTTGTTGCTGCTGTTTTATAAACATCTTGATACTTTTCATAACTACGCATAAATGTATTAAGACCATAACCAAATACAGGCCTTTCTTTAAACATCTCTAATGCCTCTTTGCTCCTTTCCAATCGCCACGGCACAGAATTATCAGAAACACCCGTTGTCGGAGCTTTATATCTTTCCAGAAAAAAAGAAACCTTTACTAAAACAGGAATGATGACCACAAACGCTATCAAAACAACAAAAGACTTTTTTATAAAAAATTTTAGCCATAGAAATAAAAAAGGAATAACACAGAAAGAAAAAATGACCGCAAGCCACGCTCCTCGAGAATAAGCAATAATAAGAGCCCAAACAGAAAAAATAAAAATAAGACTGCGCAGTAATTTAAAACGCAACTTTGTGCTGATAAAAAATAACAAAAAACAAAAAGGGATAAAAATGGTCAAATATGCTCCTAATAAATTCGCGTGCTTAAAAGCGGCTGTCGCCCTGTAAAAAGAAACAGGAATTTCTCGCCCTAACAATAAATCCTTGCCTGTAATATGAAATTGAATAATGCTATCAATTGAGGTAATAAAACTGGTGAAAACAAACAATCCTAAAGCTATCCAAAGATGTTTTGTTGACTTAAAAACATCAAGAATAAGAAAATAAATCACAAACCATTCCAAAGTCTTAAAAAAGAAACCCATCCAAGATATCTTAGGCGAAACGCTTAAAAAAACTGACAATAAACACGCTAAAAGGAAAAATCCTATCGGCTTATTAAGAACACTTGAAGGCGGATTCAAGAATTGGTTCCACAAAATTTCTTTTGCTTTTACTAAAATAGCGCGTTTGGCCAACCATAATAACGTGGCTAAAACTACACAGATTTCAAGAATAGCAATGCTATAAGGAAGGGAAAAAATAAGAACATAGATCAAAAAACGAATGGCATTATCAATTTTTTGTATAAAAATATTTTGCGATTCTTTTTGCGCTTCTGACATTTCTTAATACGCTCCTTTTCCTTTTAACACAACCGGAATGGTCTGAAATAAAATACTTAAATCCAGCCAAAATGACCAATTGTTAATATACCAAAGATCCCATTTCACAAGACGAGAAAACGATACATCACTTCTCCCTCGAATTTGCCATAAGCCGGTAATACCCGGACGAACTTCTAAACGCTTTAGCTGATTTAAATCTTCTTTTTCAATTTGATCGATAGGCAATGGACGAGGGCCTACCAAGCTCATATCTCCTTTTAAAACATTTATCAATTGGGGCAGCTCATCAAGACTATATTTGCGTAAGAATTTTCCAATCTTAGTCACGCGCGGATCTTTTTTTATTTTAAAAATAGGCCCGTCGACTTCATTTTGGTCTAAAATATCATTGAGTCGTTTATCCGCATTTCTAAACATACTGCGAAATTTATACATATTAAAAATCCGTCCTCCTCGCCCATATCTTTTAGAAACATAAAAAACCGGCCCCGGACTATCTTTTTTAATCAAAAAAGCCAGAATTAGAAAAACAGGGAAAAATAAAATAATTCCCAATAAACTCATACAAAAATCAAAAACCCTTTTACCTAATTGTCTCTTAAACGGCATCGCATCGCAATATTCAATAACAGGAATAATCCCAATATTATATTTTCCAAAATCCCCCATCATAAGATCAAATCCTTGCGGAATAACGCGCACCGCAATCTGAAGTTCTTTGGCCTCTTCTAATAACCGCATAAAAACACCACTATCATGATGAATAGTAATAAAAACTTTTCTTACAAATTCTCTTTGAGCAATTATCTTAAAATCCTCAATCTTTCCCAAAACAACAATATCACCATCAGCAATCGGCCCTTTTTTAAAATCATCCAAAAATCCAACAACCTTAATCCCCAAGCCTGTATGAAGGCGAATTTCTCGCGCAAGTGTTTGGCCTACTTTTCCAGCGCCAATAATAAGAGCATTAACATTATTATATCCTTGACGAACAAGATATTCGACAAACCTTCTTTTT
>JAKQLT010000122.1 GCA_029567025.1 Candidatus Omnitrophota bacterium
ATTTGGCCGGATAAGCCTTCTAGTACAATTTGAAGTTTTTGTTGACTGGTCCATTTACGTTTTTGCATTGAATAAGCCTCCTTTTTATTGGAGCCTTATTCTACCTTAAAACCCTGATTCTGTTAATGGGGAGCAGTATAAAAGTTATACAAAAATATGTATTTTTTGGGCATAACCCGGAAGGCGATTTTTATCGCTATCCGGTTTTTTTATCTATGATTAACATAAGAAAAAAATAGTTTACTGGTATTAATCCAACGATATAATGGAATAAAATCAAATCTCGCCAAATAAAAGGGGGAAGAAAATGAAAAAAAATTTTTTTGTTTTGACGGTTGGTCTTGTTTTGTTGGTCGCCATGTTTTCTTATGCAGAACAATCTCTTGCTCCCGCCCAAGCTTTAAAAAGTACGATTGAAGATCAGAAAAATATTGAGGTTACGGTTTATAATAATAATTTGGGATTGGTAAAAGATATGCGTTTTCTTCGTTTGCCTCAAGGGGAAGGAGAGCTTCGTTTTATGGATGTCGCGGCTGCTATCATCCCTGAAACCGTCCATATTAAGTCGCTTAATTTCTCAAAAGACTTTTCTGTCTTGGAACAAAATTATGAATATGATTTGATGAATGGTAATAAACTGTTGGATAAATACGTCGGGAAAGATATAAAATTATTAGATTTTAATCCTTATCAGGATAGAAAAACAGAAACGCCCGCGAAATTGTTAAGCAATAATGGCGATCAGATTTATCAAATTAATAATGAAATTTATTTGGGCCATCCGGGTTATCGTATCTTGCCTGAATTGCCTGAGAATTTGATTGCCCAGCCAACATTGACGTGGAATTTTCGTAATAAAGCAATCGAACCCAATAATATAGAAGTCTCTTATTTAACCAACGGGATCAATTGGAAAGCTGATTATGTCTTGGTCGTGGATGCGAAAGATGTTTTGGCCGATTTATCAGGCTGGGTAACGGTTAATAATCAAAGTGGTGCGACCTATAAAAATGCGAAATTAAAACTTATTGCAGGGGAAGTGAATCGTGTGGTGGAACCTACAAGGCGTTCTCGTGGGGGAATGGAAAAAGCTATGATGCTGGCCGCCGCTGATAGTGGGGCGGGATTTGAGGAGCAGTCTTTTTTTGAATATCATATTTATGATTTACAGCGCCCAACAACGATAAAAGATAAACAACAAAAACAAATCAGCTTGCTTGAGGCCAATGATGCGCAAGTCAAAAAAGAATTCATAACGACGGCAGAAAATTATTATTTCTATTCTCGTCTTAGTGATAAACAAAAACAGTCAGTCCAAGTTTTTATTAAATTTAAGAATGCCAAAGAAAATAATTTAGGAATGCCTCTTCCAGCCGGAATTATTCGTTTATATAAGAAAGATGCGAAAGACGCTCTGCAATTTATCGGCGAGGACCGCATTGTTCATACGCCTAAGGATGAAGAAATTAAAATTAAGGTCGGCGA
>JAKQLT010000152.1 GCA_029567025.1 Candidatus Omnitrophota bacterium
AAACAGCTTTCAAGCTTGTAAAATCTAATGTTCCATAAGCAAATTGTTTATTACTTGTCTTTGATGTATCTGCGCCGGGAAAAGCATCAGGCGCTGAAATACTGGTCGTTGCTTGTCCGCTTTTATCAAAAGGAAAAACAATTGGCCGAGCCGCCCCATAAGCTGTTATTGTATTCGTCCAATTAATCCCTAAATTTTCCTGATCATCAAAAGAAGTTTTAACAATTTTTGCTTCGATGCTGATTAAAGGGGTCGTCATATCTAATTTCTTAATGACATTCTCCATTAAATCTATCTTGCGGCCAATGTCCGTAATGATAAGCGTATTGGTTCTTTCATCAAAATTAACGCTTCCGCGTTCGGATTTCATTTTCTGAATCGATTCAATCGCTTTCGAGGCCTTAGCAAAACTCAAAGAAAATGTTCTGGTAACCAAAGGCTCCTGTTCTGCTAAAACAACATTATCTGCTCGCCTTTTTTTAAGTTCTCCGACGGAAGATACCAAAATAATGTTGCCTCTTTTTTCATACGCGTAACCGTAAGTTTGCAAAATAACATCCAAGGCATCCTGCCAAGGCACATCATTAAGACGAAGAGAAATCATTCCTTTCACTTCAGGGCTTGCCACAATATTGACCCCACTTTTCAAAGCTAAAATTTCTAAAACATTTTTAATACTGGCGTCCCTGAAATCCAAGCTCACATACCCTTCTTTAGTACTTACGACTTCTGTCTTTACAGAAGAATCCGTCTGTTCTTGAGCAAAAGAAAGAACACCGATAATCATAAAGACAAATAAAAAAAGAATGTATGCTATTTTGCGAAACATATTATTCCTCCTTTTTTAAATAAAGCGTGAACGGCTGTCCATTCTTCTCAAAAACAACATGATCACGTTCAATACGCATAATAAGAAATTGTCCAATCCTATCTTGATTCTTTAAAATCTGTCCATTAATAATCGCTAAATTGTTTCCTGCATCGTCCACAATAACGCCTTCCAACCTAAGATCTGACAAAATAAGATCATCGTCATAATTAATGATTATGCCGTCTTCACTCACCAAGCTCCAAAACGGATCGCGCTTATTGTGATCGTCATAAACAAAAACATTTTTTTCAACATTCTGCGAAAAAGATATCGTCATAAAGCTCATAAGCGCCATAACAATAACTATAAAAGTTTTTTCAATTCGTTTCTTCATTTTATGTTTTCATAAATAATAATATGTACTGTTAACGTCACATTTAATAAACGCGCTTCAATCATCGGCTTTAAAGAAAAATCAGCTATCTTAAAATATTGCGCGTTATTTTCCAAATCATTTAAAAATTTCCCAAAAGAATGATACGAAGCGCGGCCTTTAAAAACAATAGGTAAAATATAATATCGCCGCATTTGATCTTCAGTTAAAAAAGTCCTGTTCGGTGTTTGAGGGGTAATTTGATCGACATAAACAGTATTTTTCTCAGCTAACCGTGAAATCGTTTCTAAAACAAATGAAACCTCTTCTTGAGAAGCCACCTGCAAACGCGCTTGAGAAATTTGCTCTTGCAATTTAACGATTTCCTGTTGCCACTGTTTTTTTCTTTCAATATTTGTCTTAATTTGTTCTAATTGTTGAAATCGCGCCTTAATATGTTTATTAAGTTTGTTAAAAATACTTATTTGAGGAGATAGGATAACCATAATATCCAAAATAATAATAAACGCCACAATGCCCCCAAAAATCAAATACCTTTTTTGAGAATCCATTTGTTTAAATTTCTCTATATAAAATTTTAAGTCTATCATTTTTTATAAAATTGGGCTGTTATGACAAAATCCGCGACTTCAATATTGCGAACCATCCGCCTTTGAACTGAAGACAATTCTAAATTTAAAAAATGATTATTAAAAATAGTATCATTTTTTAAATTGGACAAAAAATGATGAATATTCGTTACTTTCGTGTCTTGCCGTGAAACAGCGCTCCCTTTAATCAAAAAACCTTTTTCTGTCAAACTAACATCCGTCAACCAAACACCTTTTGACAAATGATCACTTACCATATTAAGCATCTGGGACCACAACACCGCACGCACGCCAACTAATTCTTTAATTCTCTGAATTTGTTCATCTAAATTCTTTTTCTCCTCTAAAAGCGTTTCTACTTCTTTTTTCGCGGACTCTATTTTATGCAATTTGTTCTGAATATTTTTATAAGACAAGAACCTTGCCGTATTCATGCCAAGAAAAAACAAATGCAGCGCTAATAAAAAAATGGCCAAAGCCCCTATCACGCCGACAACTATTTCTATCGGAATATCCGCCTGTCCCCATAAAGAGACTTTCTTTTCTTTCCTTAAATGTTTTGGAATAAAATTAATTTTAATCATAATCGTATAAAGCCAATCCTAAGGCCACGCCTAATTTAAAAGAATCTTGACGCTGTAGCTTCTTAGAAATGACGGCATCTATTTTTAGGCCTTCTAATGGATCCCAAAGCGAAACCTGAATCTCCAATACTTTTTGTAAAATATCCGTTAATCCTTGTAATAAAGACGCGCCGCCAGTTAAAAATAACACCGACACATCTTGATTATATTCTGTAGAAAAATAATCAAGCGATAATTTCATCTCATGGACCATATGACGCACCACATCTTCATACGCTTCAATCACTTGACTTAATCTTTCGTGAGGATTATTCTTTAATGCTTCTGCCTCCTCAAAACTCAGATTGATCCGCTGACTTATTTTCTTAGTAAAATCCCTTCCGCCGATAAAAATATCTCTCGTAAACCGCGGCTGTTCACCTAAAAAGATCGTAAGCGTACTTACCGATTCTCCCATATCCATAAGGGCCACAGCAGAATCGCGTATCTTCTTCTCCGAATGAAAAATATTAAAAGTATTCGCAAGGGCAACAGGATTAATCCCGATAAAATATGTTTTGAGCCCTAATTCGGTCAATAACTTAATACGTTCTTCTATGATTTCTCGACGACAAGCGGCGGCCATAACTGCCATTTGCATTGTTTTTTCATGAGGATTAAGAATATAAAAATCCGCATAAATTTGATCACGCGGAAAAGGAAAATATTTATCCATTTCTATTTCAAAAGACCTTTGAAGATCTTCCGATGACATGCGCGGCATAGGAATATAACGAATCAATGTTCCGCGTCCAGAGACGGCAGAATAAACAGAATCATAAGGGCATTGAACTCGTTTTAAAATCTGCCGAAGAGTCTCAACAATATGTCCACTGATAACCGGCTCTATCGCAAAATCCAATAATTGAAAAATTTTTTCGCCTTGAGACTTCACTACCGCCATTTTACATTCTGTAGGCCCAATATCTAATCCTATCGAACATTCTGAAGAATGTTGCGGAATCAATCCTTTAATATAACTAAAATAATTTTTTAAAAAATCCATTATTTATAAATATATATTGTTAATAATTATACTGCTCCCCATTAACAGAATCAGGGTTTTAAGGTAGAATAAGGCTCCAATAAAAAGGAGGCTTATTCAATGCAAAAACGTAAATGGACCAGTCAACAAAAACTTCAAATTGTACTAGAAGGCTTATCCGGCCAAAT
>JAKQLT010000177.1 GCA_029567025.1 Candidatus Omnitrophota bacterium
GCGCCCCGCGTTTTTTTAATTCATTGAGAAGGGCTTCTTTTTTTCGTGTGTCACGCATCGTGGCGTAAACTTTATGGCCTTTGGAAGCAAAGCGCGCGGCCATAAGTAGTCCAAATCCACTCGAACAGCCGGTAATTAAAATTACTTTAGGATGAAAAGTTGGTTTCATTGCTGAATGGTTTTTTGTTGCAATAAAGCATCTACTAAGGTAATGGCTATCATAGCTTCAACAACAGGAACCGCACGAGGACATATACATGGGTCATGGCGTCCAGCAATTTCTGCTGTTGTTTGTTTTCCGTCTGTTGTTATTGTTTGCTGCGGTTGGCTAATCGAAGCTGTTGGTTTAATAGCCACACGTAAAATAATATTTTCGCCTGTTGAAATTCCGCCGGCAATGCCGCCTGTATGGTTGCTGAAGGTTTTTACTTTATCGCCGTCTATATAATATTTGTCATTATTTTGAGAGCCGAGCAATTTGGAGACTTTGAATCCTTCACCGAACTCGACTCCTTTGGTAGAGCCAATAGACATGAGTGCGTGTGCTAATTTTGCATCGAGTTTATCAAAAACAGGATCGCCTAAACCGGCAGGACAACCATGCACAATCGCTTCAATAATACCGCCAATAGAATCTTGGTTTTTTTTCACTTCTTCTATTTTTTCTTCCATTAATTTGGCGGCTTGGGGATCTGGACAGCGCACGGGATTATTTTCAATTGTCGCGTAGTCCATCTTTTTTGCGTAGATATCCCCAATCGCTAAGGTGTACGCAAGGATATTAATTTTATGTTGGTTAAGGATTTTTTTAGCAATAGCTCCTGCCGCGACTCGTGCGACTGTTTCACGCCCAGAAGCGCGTCCTCCTCCTCGATGATCCCGAATGCCATATTTTTTCAAATAAACAAAATCCGCATGACCAGGGCGTAAAATATTTTTTATTTCTTCGTAATCAGCCGAACGATGCCCTTCATTAAGGATTAACAAGCCGATAGGGGTTCCGGTTGTTTTTCCTTCAAAAATGCCCGAAAGGATTTGAACCGTATCTCCTTCTTTCCTTTGTGTTGTGATTTTGCTTTGTCCTGGTTTGCGGCGATTGAGTTCAAATTGGATATCTGATGCAGAAATTTCTAATAAAGGAGGAACACCGTCAATCACAACGCCTAAAGCAGGGCCGTGGCTTTCGCCAAAAGAGGTTATTTTAAAAATGGTTCCGAATGAATTTCCTGACATAGAAAAGACTTTTTATATTAACCAGGGTTTATTTTTCTTTAAATGTTCTTCGTAGATCTTAATTTTATCTTCAAATTGTAATGTCCAACCGATGGCGTCCAATCCTTTTAATAAACAATCTTTAGAAAAAGGATTAATATCAAATTTATAATATTTTCCATTAGGGCCGGTAACGGTTTGAATCCGTAAATCAATAGAGATTTCAAATCCTGCTCTCCCTTTATCTTGTTTAAAGAGCTCATCGATTTCATTCGGTTTTAATTTAACTAAAAGAAGGCCATTTTGCAAACTATTGTTATAAAAAATATCCGCAAAACTTGGAGCAATGATGGCGCGAAATCCATAATCTGTTAATGCCCAAGGTGCGTGTTCGCGGCTTGATCCACAACCAAAATTATCACGAGCTAAAAGAATAGTGGCCCCACGATAACCGGGTTTATTTAAAACAAAATCCGGGTTTTCTTTTGTGCCTTCATAATCTAAATACCGCCATTCATGAAAGAGATGTTTTCCAAAACCGGTTCGTTCAATCTTGCGTAAGAATTGTTTGGGGATAATTGCATCTGTGTCCACATTGGCACGATCTAAAGGAGCTGTTATTCCTGTATGGGTAATAAATTGTTTCATAAATATTTCCTTACATCTGCTATTTTACCTTCAATTGCTGATGCGGCGGCTGTTTCGGGAGAAGCCAAATGTGTTCGGCTTCCTGGTCCTTGTCGACCTTCAAAATTACGATTGCTTGTCGCTACGCAACGTTGTCCAGGGTTTAGCTTATCATCATTCATGGCTAAACACATAGAACATCCTGGAAATCGCCATTCGAAACCAGCTTCTTTAAATATTTTATCTAATCCTTCTTTCTCCGCTTGTCGTTGGACGCGACCAGAACCGGGGACAACAAGCGCCATAATACCGGATTTTACTTTTTTCCCTTGCGCTATTTTAGCAGCAGCGCGTAAATCTTCAATGCGTCCGTTGGTGCAGGAACCAATAAAAACGGCGTTTATGGGAATTTCAGTTATTGGTGTTTTTGGTTTTAAATCCATATATTTAAGAGCATTTTGAGCCGCTGTCTTAGCTACGGAATCAGAAAAATCGTTTGGATCTGGCACAACGCTGTCAATAGATGTTTCTTGCCCTGGGCTTGTTCCCCAGGTGACTTGAGGTTTTATATCAGAGGCATTAATATTTAATGTTTTATCAAAATGAGCATCTGAATCGCTTTTTAATGTTTTCCAATATGAAACAGCTTTTTCCCAATTTTCACCTTTAGGGCAAAAGTCTCGTCCTTTTAAATATTCAAAAGTTATTTCATCTGGGGCAATCATCCCTGAACGCGCTCCTGCTTCAATGGTCATATTGCAAATCGTCATGCGGCTTTCCATGGATAAATTTTGAATCGTGTTTCCGGCATATTCAATAACGTAACCTGTTGCCCCAGCTGTTCCGATTTGTCCAATAATATAAAGAATAATATCTTTAGCTGTCACGCCTTTTTGCAATGTTCCATCGACGGTTATCAGCATGGTTTTAGATTTATTTTGTTGTAATGTTTGAGTCGCTAAAACGTGTTCGACTTCGGATGTTCCAATCCCAAAAGCTAATGCGCCAAACGCCCCATGAGTCGCGGTATGAGAATCTCCGCATACAATAACCATTCCGGGTTGAGTTAATCCTAATTCTGGGCCGATAATATGAATCACGCCGTTATCCGGATGAAGATAATCATATAAAGTAACATTACAATCTTTGCAGTTTTTGGATAACGTTTGCATTTGAATTTGGCATGCCTTTTCCATTTGAGAAATATCTTTGGTTCGGGTAGAAATATTATGATCCATGGTGGCAAAGGTTTTATGCGGGGCTCGGGGTTTTCGTCCCTTTAACCTTAAAGCTTCAAAGGCTTGTGGACTTGTGACTTCATGGACCAAATGTCTGTCCACATAAATAATCGGCATGTCATTCTGGCTTTCGCGAACCAGATGCGCGTCATAAATTTTGTCGTAAAGTGTTTTCATAATTTGAGAATTCTATATGAATCGTGAAACCTTGTCAACGGATACTACATCAGATGTGTTTCTTGGTTAAAGCAGTTTGCGTAAAACGGTTTTTAAAATGCCGCCATTACGAAAATAATCAATTTCAACAGGCGTATCCAGCCGAACGGTCATAGAGAAATTTTTTATAGATCCGTCAGCACTTTTGGCGAAAACTTGAATCGTTTGGCGTGGCTCTAAATTATTATAAATGCCATCAAAATCAAATATTTCATCTCCTTTTAATCCTAATTTTTCAGCCGATTCTCCATTCTGAAATTCCAAGGGTAAAATGCCCATGCCGGCCAAATTGCTTCGATGAATGCGCTCGAAACTTTCCGCTAACACAGCTTTAATGCCTAAAAGCGCTGGGCCTTTAGCCGCCCAATCGCGGCTTGATCCGGTTCCGTATTCTTTTCCTGCAAGGACAATTAAAGATGTTTTATCTTTTTTATATTTTTCCGATGCGTCGAAAATGCTCATCAACTCTTTAGTCGGTAAATATGTTGTCCAGCTTCCTTCTTTCCATGGAGCAAGCTGATTTTTTAATCGAATATTGGCAAATGTTCCCCGTGCCATAATTTGATCATTGCCACGGCGGGAGCCATAACTATTAAAATCTTCTTGTTCTACGCCTTTTTTTAATAAAAATTTTCCGGCAGGGCTGTGACGGGCAATATCACCAGCGGGTGAAATATGATCCGTGGTAATAGAGTCGCCGACTTTCACAAGAACTCTTGCGTTTTTAATAGTTTCAATATCCTCTGGTGTTTTTTTCATTTCCATAAAATATGGCGGCTCTTGAATATAAGTACTTTGCTTATTCCATTTATACAACAACTCTTTATTTTCTTTGATATCATTCCACTCTTTATTGCCTTTAAAAACATCTTTATATTTTTTAGTGAAGGCTGAAGACGTTACATGTTTTTTTATAATTTTTAAAATTTCGTTTTGTGATGGCCAGATATCTTTTAAATAAATTTCTTTTCCTTTATTATTTTTTCCTAATGGTTCTTTGATGAGATCGATCCCGACATTTCCCGCTAAGGCATAGGCAATGACAAGCGCGGGACTGGCTAAATAATTTAATTGCGTATGAGGACAAATGCGTCCTTCAAAATTTCTATTCCCGCTTAAAACACTCGCGACGGTTAGATTTTCTTTTTTTATTTTTTCAATAATTTTTTCCGCTAAAGGGCCACTGTTGCCGATACACGTGGCGCATCCATAGCCAATAATGTGAAAATTTAATTCTTCTAAATATTTTAAAAGATTCGCGTTCTTTAAATATTCCTCAATAACTTGTGAGCCAGGGGCAAAACTGGGTTTAACAAAGTCTTTTATCTGTAACCCTTTTTCAACAGCTTTTTGAGCTAACAAGCCTGCTTCGATCATTAGCGAGGGATTGGAGGTGTTGGTGCAACTTGTTATTGATGCGATAACAACAGAGCCATTAGTAATTTTTTCTATGTTTTGCGTGGATATGGATGATGATGTTTGTTTTTCAAAAGCGTTTTTCATGTCGGATAATGGAATTCTATCTTGCGGACGTTTTGGGCCAGCTAAAGATGGAACAATGGTTGCTAAATCCAATCTTAATGTATCGCTATATTGTACCGGTTTTTGTTTTCCGTCGTAGAAAAATCCTTGTTCTTTCATATAGCCTTCGATTAAGACCACATCTTCTTTTTTTCTGCCGGTCAGCTGGTAATAATTGATTGTTTCCTGATCAATCGGAAAGATCCCTAAAGTCGCTCCATATTCCGGTGCCATATTGGAAATAACTGCACGGTCAGGTAAAGTTAAAGAACGTAATCCTTCACCATAAAATTCCACAAATTTATCCACAACGCCTTTTTGGCGCAACATTTGAACCACCGTTAAAACGAGATCTGTCGCGTTGACATTTTCGGCAAGTTTTCCGTTAAGCTCAAAGCCGATCACTTCAGGTAATAACATATAAATCGGTTCACCTAACATAACGGCTTCAGCCTCAATGCCCCCTATGCCCCAACCGACAATTCCAAGACCATTGATCATCGTTGTATGGCTGTCGGTGCCAACGACGCTGTCCGGATAAACCAAAGGGCCTTTATTTGTTTTCTTTTGTAAAACGCCTTTCGCTAAATATTCTAAATTGATTTGATGAATAATACCGGTGGCCGGCGGAATAACGCGAAAATTATTAAAAGCTTTTTGTCCCCATTTGAGGAATTGGTAGCGCTCTTTATTGCGTTTAAATTCCAGAGAAAGATTTTTTTTAAAGGCCTCTTTACTTCCGGAAAAATCCACTTGTAAAGAATGGTCAATAATTAAATCGCAAGGAACAAGCGGATTGATTTTTTTATAATCGCCATTTAATCTTTTCATGGCTGAACGCATCGAGGCTAAATCCACCACACAGGGTACGCCTGTAAAATCTTGCAAAATGACACGGCCGGGTTTAAACGCGATTTCTTTTTTTTCTTTTATTTCCGGCGACCAGCTTAGAATATTTTTAATATCATTAAGAGTGATTTGATAATCATCAAAATTGCGCAAGGCGCTTTCCAAAAGGATTTTGATTGAGAATGGCAAATGAGCGGTTGTGCCTAAATTTAATTTCTCAAATTCTTTAAAGCTGATATATGTGTATTTTTTAGATTTGATTTTTAATGTTTTTTGAAGAGATTTTACAACTTCGCGGTTCATGTGGAGCTCCCTTAAAATAAAGATTTTTGATGAATAAGACGCGTTATTATATTAAATGCTTTTATTGGCGTCAATGATGGTTTTGAAAAATAAAAATCTTCTTGAATTACGATAAAGATATCTTTAGTATGAATCAAAGAAAAGAGCTTTATTTATGAAAATTTGCATTTTGAATCCTTCCTTTGGTGAGAATTTTGTTCGTGTCGCCCGTTGGGCCGCTAAATCACGCGGACGCGTGCAACGTCATCCGGAATATCTTTTGACAGCCGCGAAAATTTTAATGAATGCGGGTCATCAGGTTTCATTCGTTGAAGCTGCGGCGCGAAATTTTTCGGTAGAAAAAACTTTAAAAGTTGTTGCAGAATTATCCCCTTCCCTTTTAGTCATTCATGCCACGACTCCATCTATTTATAATGATATTGAACAAGCAAAAGTTATTAAAGAGCGAACTCATTGTAAAGTCGTCTTTGTCGGCCAGCATGTGACTGCGGAAGTTGAAAATACTTTTAAAATAGCACAAGATGCTGTGGATTATATTTTACGCGGAGAATACGATGAAACGCTTTATGATTTATCCCAAGGCCTTCCTGTTGAAGAAATTTTAGGCCTATCTTATTTTAATGGCGTGAGTGTTAGCCATAATCCAGCCCGTCCCCCATTAGATGTTAATACGCTTCCTTTCCCTGCGTGGGAATTAATCAAGCCAGAATGGTATCCGGATGCCGGTAAGAAATTCCCTTTTTTAACACTTATGACGGGTCGCGGGTGTAATAATGCGTGCAGTTTTTGCCGTGATCCGCAATTGATGTATGGGCATCATTTACGATTACGAGATGTTAAAAAAGTTGTGGATGAAATAGAGTATGATCTGAATCTTTATCCGCAGATTCGCGAGATCATGTTTGAAACAGACACTTTTACAGCGAATCGCGATCATGTCATGGGCATTTGTGAAGAAATTATCAAGCGCCGTTTAAATAATCGAATCACTTTTTCTTGTAATGTTCGAGTTGATATCGATTTATCTCTTTTACCGTTGATGAAAAAAGCAGGATTCCGTATGTTAATGGTAGGATATGAGTTTGGTTATGACGAGGCTTTAAAAGCTGTTAATAAAGGGCGCGTCTCGGTGGCCATGGCCAGAGAATTTACAAAAACAGCGCACAAATTAGGCTTTACAACGCATGGGTGTTTTATGATTGGCGCACCGGGAGAAACTCAAAAAACAGCTCAAAAAACCATTGATTTTGCAAAAAGCTTGCCTTTGGATACTATTCAGATAACCGGAATCGCGGTTTATCCTGGAACCAGGATGTATCTTTGGGCTAAAGAAAACAACTTTCTCATTACGCATGATTGGCGGGATTGGTTAACAGTCGAACGTGAGCAAAAAACACTTTTGAGTTATCCGCAATTTTCTAACCAACAGATCGATGAGTTTATTGATAAAGGATTAAAAGAATTTTATTTGCGGCCTAAACAAATATTTCAAATGCTTTTTTCTATTCGGTCTTTCGGAGATTTTTTGCGAAAGTTATACGGATTAAAAGCTTTTGCGGATTATTTTTTAAAGAAAATTTCTCGCCAGCCTCGATCTTAGCCCTTGGATGTGTTTTTTAAATCTTGCCTGGGGAAAAAACAGTTTATCTTAAAAATAATTATCGAAATAACAGCACCCCTTAATATTTTATCAAGGAAAAAAATATATTCTGGCGTTCTGTGAATATAGTGAAAGATAAAGATAAATAAAAAAATAGAAAGAAATGAAAGCAAAAATATTTTTTTGGCTTTGGGAGTTCTTTTTTTATAAATACGGTGAGAGACGAGAAAATAAATAATTTTAAAAATAAACGCTGTTATTTTTAAGGCTACGGGTAGTTGGAAAAATGCTATTAGAAGAAAAGTGATGCCGAAAATAATATTCGACAACGCTAAATGTTTTTTAAATAAATCGTTTGTTGGAAAGTTTTCAAACCGCGCCCAGATATAGGTTGGATAAAAAATATTAAAAGAAATTCCGATAAAGATAATTTCGAGCATAGATTTTTTAAAAGGACAGTTTTATTTTTTCTCGAAGATGTCAATTTCTTTCAGCGTTGAGCGGACTTTTTTATCCGCATATTGCCGTCCGAAAACAATGCTTAAAATAAATAAAGCGATAGGAATAATGATAAAAACAACGAATACCCAAGGTTTTGGTTTTTTTGTTAAAGGATCGTAAAAGAGGCTCATATTATTTTGTCGGTACAGGGCCTAAGGTTAAGTTGAATATTAAATTTTTTTGTTTCCAGAAAAAAAAGTCCAATTGATAACATTTTTCTTCATGATAATAAAAAGGAACGCCTTCAGGGATGTCGTTTTTGTAATTCAATGGATCGGAAATAGTCAATTCTTTATACCCTTTTTGAGTTAATGTTGTTTTGAGTTGTTTGGCCATGGCCACACAAAATTCACCTGTTTTTCCCAGAATGGTTTCATCTTCGTCTTCATTAATATGCGTATATCCTAAAGATTTTAAGAGGCGAACAGCATTATTATGTTCTAAAAAAACAAGAAATGTGCCGATAGGCATATCTTTTTTTATGTCAGCTTGTGGCAAGAAGAAATTTACATACGAAATGTAGCAAGGTAATCCGAATTTTTCTAAACCGAAAACGCGCATTCGGCTTTCATATTCAATTAGTTCATGTTCGCTAAATTCCGGCGGTTTAGAGAAATTAGCGCTTCCCATCGAGGCAACGCTGTTTTGCAATGAGACCGTTAGAAGCTCTTTTATAATATGAGGATCAAAACCAGATGTTTTTGCTGTCATAAGTAATCTTATTTAATCAAAAAAAAGTCATCATTACAACGGTTGTTTCGGATTATTTTAGTTCAATCCCAATCGGGCAATGATCAGAGCCAAACACATTTTTTAAGATAAAGGCATTTTTTAACGATGCCAATAAGTTTTCTGTTACAAAGAAATAATCAATCCTCCAGCCGATATCACGCGCACGCGCGCCTGTTTTATAATCCCACCATGTGTAATGCCCACCTTCTTTATTCAAGTGACGGAAAGTATCGACGTAACCGTTATTGATAAATTTTGTGATCCATTCGCGTTCTTCAGGTAAAAATCCGGTATTTTTTTGATTTTCTTTTGGCCGCGATAAATCTATTTCAGTATGCGCCGTATTAACATCGCCACAAATAATGATTTTCTTGCCTTCTTTTTTTGATTTATTAACTTTTTTTAAGAATTTTTCATAAAAAGCCATTTTAAACGGAACGCGTTTATTGCCCGAGCCACCATTGGGAAAATAAATATTAAATAAAATGAAATCCTCAAACTCGGCTATTATTGTGCGGCCTTCAGAATCAAATTCTTTTTTTCCTATCTTGTGGGATATTTTCAGAGGTTTTATTTTTGTAAATATGCCAACGCCGCTATACCCTTTTTTCTCGGCAGATGACCAAAAAGTTTCATAACCTTTAGGCGTTAATAATTCATCGGAAAGTTGATCCGGAGAGCTTTTAGTTTCTTGCAGACATAAAATATCGGGAGATTCTTTTTCTAACCATTCCAAGAATCCTTTTTTGGCAATCGCGCGAATGCCATTCACATTCCAACTGATGAGCTTCATTTTATTTTAAGATTCTAAAAGCTTATTGATAGATGCCGCGGCAATACGGCCTTGTCCCATGGCCAGAATGACCGTGGCCGCACCAATCACAATATCTCCGCCAGCAAAAACTTTAGGAAGGGATGTTTGGCCGTTTTCATCCGCGATAATATTGCCCCATTGGTTGGTATTGAGTCCGGGGGTTGTTTGCTTGATAAGAGGATTAGAATCATTTCCGATAGCCACAATGACGGTATCAACTTCAAAAATAAATTCACTCCCCTTTATTTCAACGGGCCGTCGTCGTCCTGATTTGTCCGGTTCACCGAGTTCGTATTTTAGACATTCGATGGCTTTAACACAGCCGTAATCATCCGCAAGGATTCTTTTTGCATTTTGTAATAAATGAAATTGGATGCCTTCTTCTTTGGCGTGCGCCACTTCTTCAACACGCGCGGGCATTTCTACTTCTGTTCGTCGATAAATTAAATGAACTTCTTCGGCGCCTAAGCGCATAGCGGTTCGCGCCGCGTCCATCGCGACATTGCCTCCCCCTAAAACAGCGACTCTACGAGATTTAAATATAGGCGTATCGACATTTTGAGCATCATACGCGCGCATAAGGTTTGATCGTGTTAAATATTCATTCGCCGAGAAAACGCCAATAGCATTTTCCCCTTCTATACCTAAAAATTTAGGAAGCCCGGCGCCTGTGCCGATAAATATCGCATCAAAGTTATCTTTTTCTAAAAGGTCCGTAATAGTTCGTGTGCGGCCAATGACAAAATTTGTCTCGATAGTTACGCCCATTTTTTTAAGCGTATCAATTTCAAGCTGAACGATTTTTTTAGGCAAGCGAAATTCAGGAATACCGTAAATCAGAACACCGCCTGTTTTATGAAATGCCTCGAACATGGTAACGCTATGGCCTTCGCGCCTGACATCTGCGGCCACCGTAATGCTTGCGGGTCCGCTTCCTATAACAGCTACTTTTTTTCCTGTCTCTTTCTTGACTTTTGGCGTTTCAACGATGCGTTTTCGTTCCCAATCTGCGACGAATCGTTCCAATCGTCCTATAGAAACAGCTTTATTGACGTCTTTGAGGCTCTTGCCGACGGTGCAAGGCTCTTGGCATTGTGTTTCCTGCGGGCAAACCCGTCCGCAAACAGCTGGTAATAAACTATTTTGTTTAATAATATCAATTGCTTTTTGATTATTGCCTTCCCCAATAGCTTTAATAAAACCTGGAATGTCAATTTGAACAGGGCATCCTTTGATACAAGGCGTATTTTTACATTGCAAACAGCGCAATGCTTCTAATTGCGCTTGCTCTTGAAAATATCCCAAGGCAACTTCTTGCATGTTTTTCTTTCTTTCTAAAGGATTTTGAGACGGCATTTCTTGGGCAGGAATGGAATTTCTGTCTTTCGGTGTTAAAGTTTCCTTCAAAGAGATTTCTTTTAATATTTCTTGGGCGTTTTGTTGAAGTTTTTCGGGTGTTAAATGGCGCATATTAAGCGTTTTTTAATTTACATTCATGATATTTATGTTCTTCTTGCTTTTTATAGGCGTTTAAACGTTTGATCATATTATCAAAATCAACCAAATGCCCGTCGAATTCGGGACCGTCCACACAAACAAATTGTGTTTTTCCTCCAACATTAACGCGGCATCCGCCGCACATGCCTGTTCCGTCAATCATAATAGTGTTCAAAGAGACAAGTGTTTTTACATGAAATGGACGCGTTGTTTCAGAGCAAAATTTCATCATTAACGGTGGGCCAATGGCGACGACCAAATCGGGCTTTTTTTCTTTTTCACATAAGTTTTTTAATGGCTGTGTGACTAACGCTTTTATCCCATAACTGCCATCATCCGTGCAAACGATAAATTCATCAGCGATGGCCTTCATTTTATCTTCTAAAATAATAAGATCTTTTGTCCGTGCGCCTAAAATAACGGTTAAATGATTCCCTTTTTCTTTTAAAGCTTTAGCGATTGGAAAAAGCGGCGCAGTTCCAATGCCTCCACCCACACAAACAACATTTCCAAATTGTTCAATATGCGTTGGTGTTCCTAAGGGGCCAACCACATAAGCAATTTCTTCGCCATCTTTTTTACAAGATAATAGAAAAGTTGTTTTGCCAACGACTTGAACGATAAGAGTAATCGTCCCAGCGTTTGTATCCACATCCGCAATCGTTAGAGGAATGCGCTCTCCATTTTCATCAACCTGAAGAAGAATAAATTGTCCGGGCTGGCGCGCCTGTGCGATAAACGGCGCTTCGAGTGTCACTTGAATCACATTTTCCGAGAGTTTTTTATTTTCAATAATTTTATTCATGGGGACATAATATCAAAAAGAAGTCATTTGAAAAGGAGTATTTTATTTAATTATTCCCGAAAATCCCATAAAGGCCAATGATAAAAGTCCCGCGACTAAAAGGGCAATAGGGACGCCGCGCATACTTTTAGGGATATTCACAAGATCAAGTTGTTCTCGAATACCGGCGAAAATAATCAAGGCGAGGCAGAATCCTACCGAATTTCCAATAGCAAAAACGACGCTTTCTATAAGAGAAAAATGTTTTTTTATTACAAGAATGGCAACTCCTAAAATAGTACAGTTTGTTGTAATCAGAGGCAAATAAACACCTAAAGCTTGATAAAGCGCTGGGCTTGTCTTTTTTAACATAATTTCGATCATTTGAACAAGCGCGGCAATAACAAGAATATACGTAACGGTTTGCATAAATTCAATATGTAAAGGAACTAAAACATAAACTTGAACAAGATAAGTGACGATCGTGGCTAAGGTCATAACAAAAATAACTGCCGCACCCATACCAATAGCAGTTTCGACTTTGTTAGAAACGCCTAAGAATGGACAGATTCCTAAAAATTGTGTGAATACAATATTGTTAACGAATACAGCAGAAATAAGCATTAAAATATATTCCATAAAAATTCCTTTAATTCATAAATTTATTTTTTAATTTATTAACGACAGCAATTAAATAAGCTAATGTGATAAATGCGCCGGGAGCAAGAATAAAAATGAGGATATTATCTCCTGTTATGATTTTATTCCCGAAAAATGACCCATTGCCTAAAAATTCTCGAATAATTCCTAAAACGGTTAAGGCAAGAGTAAATCCTATTCCCATTCCGAGTCCGTCAATTAAAGAGGAGAAAATATTATTTTTACAGGCATAAGCTTCGGCGCGGCCTAAAACAATACAGTTGACAACAATTAAGGGAATAAAAATGCCTAATTGAGAATGAAGCGCCTGAAAATAAGCGGCCATAAGAAGATCGACAATAGTAACGAACGCCGCGATCACCACAATATAGGATGGAATTCTTACCTTGTCAGGAATAAGGTCTTTAATGAGAGCTATCACCATATTAGACATCACAAGAACAAATGTTGTCGCAAGTCCCATACCAATGCCATTTAATGCTGATGTGGAAACAGCAAGCGTCGGGCACATCCCTAATAATAAAACTAAAGTAGGATTTTCTTTTAA
>JAKQLT010000178.1 GCA_029567025.1 Candidatus Omnitrophota bacterium
CAGCTTAATATTTGTGGGCAGTTACTCAAGTGGTCAACGAGGGCAGACTGTAAATCTGCTGTGCTTGCACTACGGAGGTTCGAATCCTTCACTGCCCACCATATCTGCGGGCGTAGTTCAGTGGCAGAACACAAGCCTTCCAAGCTTGATACGTGAGTTCGATTCTCATCGCCCGCTTTTTTAATCTAACCTGCTGAAATAAAAAATGCCTTTCTTATCATCTAAAAAACAACACATCGCTATTATTGGAGACGGAGGATGGGGGACAACCCTTAGCATCCATCTTGCAAAAAAGAATTTTCCCGTTACCCTTTGGGGTCCGTTTAAAAATGATATCAAAGAAATCCAGAAGAATCGTCATAATAAAAAATTCTTACCTGGGATTCTTATTCCTTCAACTGTCACGGTGACATCAAAACTTCCTAATGCGTTAAAGGAAGCCGATCTCATTGTTTTTGCCGTGCCTTCCAAATACGCCGAAAAAATTCTTAAAAAAATTAAAAAAACAAACATCGACCTTTCTAAAAAAATATTCTTAAGTGTCACAAAAGGGATTGAAACACAAAAATTATGCCGAATTTCTGAATTATTAAAAAAAATATTGGGAAAAAATATCTCGTTCGCTGTCCTCTCAGGCCCCAATATTGCTAAAGAAGTTGCTATAGGAATTCCATCAACAGCGGTTGTCGCATCTAAAAACATAAAAATATCTAAAATGGTTCAAGAAATATTTAATTCTTCAACATTTCGCGTCTATACAAATCCAGATATTATAGGCGTTGAATTGGGAGGAAGCATCAAAAATATTATCGCGATTGCCTGTGGGGTCTGCGATGGATTAGGATTCGGGGCTAACACAAAAGCCGCTATTGTAACACGCGGGCTGGCTGAAATGACACGATTAGGAATATCCTTGGGAGCCAAAACAAAAACATTTGTAGGGTTAAGCGGATTAGGGGATTTAGTAACGACTTGTTTTAGCTCTGAAAGCCGTAATCGTTGTGTAGGAGAATCATTGGCCAAAGGGAAAACTATTCAAGAAATCACATCTCAGATGAAAATGGTCGCTGAAGGGGTTGAAACAGTAAAAGCGGTTTATCGCTTAAGCCAGAAGTATCATG
>JAKQLT010000187.1 GCA_029567025.1 Candidatus Omnitrophota bacterium
CCACAAAAATCAGCTGGAAAGATATAAAAATTCTAAAAGATAAAGAGGGCAAACCTTACTGTAAAATAAATAAAAAGAACTTTAAACATAAAATATTTATTTCATTATCGCACACTCATACCTATGCGGTTGCCAACGCCATTGTCACGAATTAAAGCCCCTAGTAAAAATAAACCTAACGTTCTTTTAGGGGCGAAAACTCGAATTCCATTAAACGAATTCAAAACAGTCATTTTAGATTCTCGAGATAATCCTCACGCTTATAAGAATACCTTCGGGCATGTCCTTATCATTGCCGGATCATCAAGAATGCTGGGAGCCGCCGCATTAACAAGCTTAGCGGCTTTACGTTCAGGAGCCGGGCTTGTTACCATCGGGATTCCTAAAAGCTTAAATAAAACATTGCAACAAAAGATCAATCATTCCACGATGACTTTTCCTTTAAATGAAACAACCGAAGGGACGATCGCTCAATCGGCGTTGAATCAGCTCAAAAAAGAAATACAGAAATATTCCGTCATTGCTTTGGGACCAGGGCTAACAACAAACCTCTCAACAAAAAAATTTGTTTTAAACTTCATTTTACAAACAACTCAACCTCTCATTATTGATGCGGATGCCTTAAATATTATCGCTCAAAAACCCGACGTTCTTTTAAAAATAAAAGCACCGAAAATTTTAACGCCTCACATAGGAGAAATGGCACGGTTAACAAAAATCTCTAAAAAAGATATTGAAAAAAATCGTCAAAAAATCGCCATAACATTTGCGAAAAAATATAATTGTGTTCTTTTGCTAAAAGGTAAAAACACAGTTGTCGCAGATCCTAAAGGGAAAATTTATATCAACAAGACCGGAAATCCTGGAATGGCCAAAGCAGGAAGCGGTGATGTTTTAACAGGAATGATCGCAGCATTTTTAGCGCAAGGATTATCTATTTTTGATGCGGCAAAATTCGGCGCTTATTATCACGGCAAAGCAGGCGATTGGGCAATAAAAAAATTAAGTAAAGCTTCTTTAATCGCAACGGATATTATTGACGCTATCGGACAAATTCTTAAATGATATTAACACTTCCTCATAATGAAAAAAAATTATTCCTTCATGTCTGTTGCGCGCCATGTTCGGGTCGAATTATTGAGCGCGTCTTAGATTCTTCTCTTTCTTTAACAGTATTTTTTTATAATCCTAATATTTCTCCTGAAACGGAATATCTCTTAAGAAAAAAAGAAGTTGTGCGTTTCTGCAAAAAAAAAGATGTCTCGTTTATTGATGGCGACTATAATCATAATGACTGGATAGCCCAAACAAAAGGATTAGAAGCCGAGCCAGAAAAAGGCAAACGCTGTGATGTCTGTTTTTTTATGCGGCTTAAAAAGACAGCTCAAATAGCCCTTAAAAATCATTTTAACATTTTCGCGACGTCTTTAAGCATTTCCCGATGGAAAGATATGGAGCAAGTTCATCGCGCCGGTCAACGGGCTGCTCAAAAAACTCCGGGAACTTTATTCTGGGATTTTAACTGGCGTAAAGACACGGGAGAAGAGCAGGGAAGGGAAATCAGCAAACGCGAAAATTTTTATCAACAAACATATTGCGGGTGTGAATATTCATCTAAAAAATGCTAAATAAAATAAATACAAAAAATCAAAATTTATCAAAAATTGTCGCATGGTGCTGTGGGTTAGGAATCATGCTATGGTCAATCCTTTTAACAAAAAAATTCATTAATTTTGGCTATTATGATTGGGATTTAGCCATATATGCGCAAGCTATGTGGCGGATGATTCATGGGTCATTAAATGTTTCTTTGTTTGGAATGAATTTCCTTGGGAATCACGCAGAATATGTTTCTTTTTTTATTGCTCCTATTTACTTTTTATTTCCGCATCCTTTAACGTTACTATTTCTAAAAATTATTTCTTTTTTCACAGCCGCTTATATTCTTTTTCATATCGCGAAGAAATATCTGCCTGGCGCCATAGCCTTTGTTATTTTTCTTTTATATATCTTTTATCCTGCGAATATATTTATGCTTGTTTTTGAATTTCACTTCGAATCTTTAGCTCTGCCTTTACTTATGGGTATCCTTTGGGCATTCCTTGAAAAGAAAATAAAAATTTTTCTCATTTTATCTTTCTTTCTTTGCTTTGTAAAAGAAAATATGCCCCTTATTGTTATAATGTTCGGCGTATGCTCTTTATTTCGAAAAGAGACTCATAAATGGCTCTGGGGAGGGATTCCTATTCTTTTTGGAATGATTTATTTTCTTGTAACACTTTTTTATCTTATTCCT
>JAKQLT010000006.1 GCA_029567025.1 Candidatus Omnitrophota bacterium
CGGTGTAAGATTTTTGATTTTTTACAACATCTTCGGGCCTGCCGGCAAAAATAACGTTGCCTCCTTTATCTCCGCCATCGGGGCCGAGGTCAATAATATAATCCGCGTTTTTAATTATTTCGAGGTTATGTTCAATGACAACAACCGTGTTTCCTTTATCGACTAATCGTTGCAGAACCGAAAGAAGTTTATCGACATCCGCGAAATGAAGTCCTGTTGTTGGTTCATCTAAAATATAAAGAGTTTTACCTGTTGATAATTTGCATAATTCGCTGGCTAATTTGACGCGTTGGGCTTCTCCTCCCGAGAGCGTTGTTGCCGGTTGCCCTAATTTGATATAACCTAATCCGACATCAAATAATGTTTGAAGTGTTTTATGGATCTTAGGGATATTTGCGAAAATTTCCAGAGCTTCTTGGACTGAGAGATTTAAGACATCAGAAATGTTTTTTCCTTTAAAAGTTACTTCAAGCGTTTGTTCGGTAAATCTTTTTCCGTGGCAAACGTCACATTCCACATAAACATCAGGTAAAAAATGCATTTCAATTTTTTTAATGCCATCTCCTTTACAAGCCTCACAGCGTCCGCCTTTGACATTGAAGCTAAATCGGCCCGGTTTATAGCCGCGCATTTTGGCTTCTGGCGTATGACAGAAAAGATCCCGGATAATATCGAAAACGCCGGTATAGGTTGCGGGATTAGAGCGAGGCGTTCGTCCAATCGGAGATTGATCAACGTCAATAATTTTATCAATCAAGTGCGTTCCAATAATTTTTTTATGTTTCCCTGGTTTTTCTTTTGCCTTGTAAATTTTTTGTGCCAAGGCCTTATAAAGGATATCATTAATAAGGGTTGATTTGCCTGAGCCGGAAACGCCTGTCACACAGACAAAAGTCCCTAAAGGAATTGTGACATCGATCTTTTTTAAATTGTGTTCTTCCGCTTGAAAAATCTTTATTATGTTTTGAGGATTGATATTTCGTCGAATTTTGGGAAGAGGAATTTTTAAGCTTCCATTTAAATATTGGCCTGATAAAGAATGTTTGCATTTTAAAAGGCCTTCTGTCGGCCCCGCGTAAAGGACTTCTCCTCCTTCAATGCCGGCGCCAGGCCCCAGATCAATAACAAAATCACTTTTACGAATTGTTGTTTCATCGTGTTCAACAACAATAAGGGTATTGCCTAAGTCTCTAAGGGCGTGAAGTGTTGATAATAAACGATCATTATCTTTTTGATGCAAGCCGATGCTGGGTTCATCTAAGATATAAATAACGCCGACTAATCCAGAGCCGACTTGAGTGGCTAAACGAATACGTTCGGCTTCTCCCCCAGAAAGTGTAAAACTTTTTCTATCTAAAGAAAGATAATTGAGCCCCACATCAATACAAAATGTTAATCGGCGATTGATTTCTTTGAGAATCTCTTGACTGATAATTTGTTTTTCTTGACTGAGCGTTAAGGCCTCGAAAAAATTTTTGGCTTCTTTAATGGACATCGCCGCGATTTGAGCAATATTTAATCCGTTTATTTTAACGGATAAAGATTCTTTTTTCAGACGGGTCCCTTGACATTGAGGGCACGGAGAAACCGACATATAACGCGAGAGTTCATCTTTGAGCCAATCGCTATCAGTTTCCCGGAACATCCGTTCTAAATAAGGTATAACGCCTTCATAACGTTTTTCCCAAATCATATCATCGCTTCCGAAAAGAATGGCCTTTTTAAAAGAGGATTTAAGATCTTTAAAAGGGATGTAGGGATCAACGTCATAGAGATCTGCTAATTCGCGCATCACCGCGCGGTAATACATTAAATAATGACGCCGTCCTCGTTTTTGTGGCACGATCGCGTTGATCCAGGGTTTTGTCTCATCCGGGATTAAAAGATTTTCATCCATTTCCATTTTTGTGCCTAATCCGTTGCATGATGAACAAGCCCCATAGGGGGAATTAAAAGAAAAAATTCTGGGTTCAATTTCCGGGATATTAATTCCACAATCCACGCAAGCAAAATGTTCGCTAAAAAATCGGTTGGGGTCCTTTAAAGAATCGACAATGACAAGGCCTTTGCCGATTTGTAGCGCGGTCTCAATAGAATCCGTTAATCGTTTTTTTATATTCGGATGAATAGTTAGACGATCAATAACAATTTCAATATGATGCGTTTTATATTTGTCTAATTTTAATTTATCATCTGTTTCATAGATTTTTCCATTCACGCGAAAGCGTGCAAATCCGGCTTTAGTGATTTGTTTCCCGATATGGCGATACTCTCCTTTTTTCCCTTTAATAAAAGGAGCGAGAATCATAAGCGATGTGTTGGGCGGATATTGAAGGATTTGGTCGACAATTTCATTTGTTGTTTGTCGTTCGATTTTTTTCCCACAAGAAGGACAGTAAGGCGTTCCAATGCGTGCAAAGAGCAATCTTAAATAATCATAAATTTCTGTTTGCGTCGCTACCGTTGAACGCGGATTATGACTGATTGTTTTTTGTTCAATAGAAATTGTCGGCGATAATCCTTCAATATACTCGACATTTGGTTTTTGGAGCTGATCAAGAAATTGACGAGCGTAAGCGGATAAACTTTCGACATAACGGCGTTGTCCTTCCGCGTAAATGGTATCAAACGCTAAAGAAGATTTTCCTGATCCGCTTAATCCTGTGACAACCACAAATTGATTACGAGGAATCTCAAGATGAATATTCTTGAGATTGTGTTCTTTGGCTCCGTGGATGATGATTTTATCTGTTGACATAAAAATTGTTTAAAGAATATGACAAATATTGTTTTACGAGAGTATATCATAAAAACACAAGACACATGTTTTAAGGGCATGTGTCTTGTGTTTTTTCAAACAAAAGAAAAAAACTTATTTTTTCTTTTTAGCTTTCTTTTTCCCGCCTTGGACCATCTTGGCACAGGAAATATCTCCTTGTTTGTCGATGAAATATAAGAAACCAGCTTCTTTCTTAATTCCAACTTTAGCGACTTTTTTAGGAGCTCCTCCTTTTTTGTTTCCGCGCGCCATCTTTGCGCAAGAAACATCGCCTTGCTTATCAACGAAGTATAAGCAACCAGCTTCTTTCTTTACTCCTACTTTAGCGACTTTCTTAGCCATACCTTCACCCCCTTTCGGTTAATATTAAAATACATTTTGTGAGTTGACATGTTATGTCCCGACAAAGACGCCGGAACTGAACTGTTTTAATGTTTGAATAACTGATAACACAGCCAGATAACTTGTTTTAGGATTATCCGGGCAAATGACATTAACTGTTTTCGTATTGATTCGGCCAAACGCGCCGATCATTTCTATCTCATGAGAATTTTCTTTATATTTTGGTGAGGTGATGATTTTGACAAGGACTTTATTTTTATGCTGACAGGCTAAAGATAAAGTAGCTGAGACATTAATATTGCGCGGGAACGCTTTAACGGCCTGATCGACGCTACCTTGAAAAATAACAGTTTCTTTTTTTATTTTTGACAGATTGATGCCTTTTTTTGCTAAGTAAGGGTCGTTTTTAAACCCTGTGATAGGTTTGCGTGTGATTTGAGTAATTTTTTGGAATGGAACAAGTTGCCCTGCCTTAATCGCATCAATTCCTGCAATTGCGCCTGAAGGAATCAGAATTTTGCATCCTTGTTTTTTTGCTAATTTAAAAAGATTTTGAGCGTTTAAAAGCTGCCCAACGCTGACGGTTAGGACATGCTTTTTAGCCTTTAAGGATTCTTGGACAATTTCTCGGGCGTGATTAGTGTTAATGGCTTCGACAACGATATCGCAGGATTGAATAAGGTCTTTCAGAGACGATTTAATGATTTTTTTATTTGAAAAATATTTTGATAGTGCAAAGGCTTTTTGCGGGAGAATATCAAACAGCCCTGAAAGCATATAATCATTTTTGAGATCTTTAGGAAGTGTTTTAGCTAATCGTGAACCAATCGCGCCACAACCGACAATTCCGATTCGCAATCTTTTTTTCATAACCATGATATTTAAACCTTTAAGAGGATATTATCGATTAATCGCACATTACCGAATTTCACAGCCAGCGCAATCATAACAGAACCGACGATATTTTTCAAGGGAGATAATGTTTCCTTATCGACGCATACGACGTAGTCAATTGTGCAGGATGTTGTTTTTGTAATCATTGCGCGAATTTTTTTTATGATTCTTTGAGCGTTACGTTCGCCAGATAGAATATCTTTTTTGGCGTGTTGCAATGCCTGATATAATATCGGAGATTCTCGACGTTGTTGTTCCGTTAGAAACGCGTTGCGTGAGCTTAAAGCCAGGCCGTCTTTTTCGCGTATCGTTGGGCAAATTTTTACCTTCACATTAAAATCCAGATCGGTGATCATTTTTTTTAGAATAAGTGCTTGTTGTCCGTCTTTTTGCCCGAGATAAAGAATGTCCGGAGTTGTTTCGTTTAAAAGCTTTGTCACAATTGTCGTGACTCCTTTAAAATGCCCTGGTCGGGACTTGCCGCAAAGCAAACCGCTTAAGCGTTCTACCTCGACGTATGTCAAAAAATCTTTTTTATATATCTGGTCGACCGACGGATGCCATATTATATCAACGTTTTCTTTTTGTGCCAACAATTCATCTTTTTTTTTCTGACGGGGATAACGGTCAAAATCTTCTTGGGGGCCAAATTGTTTCGGGTTCACAAAAATACTGATGATGACGATATCGCATTCGCGGCGGGCTTTTCGCATCAAAGAACAATGCCCTTCGTGAAGCGCTCCCATCGTCGGGACAAGCCCAATAATTTTGCCGGTTCGCTTTAGTGGACAAAGAATGTTACGAAGGGTTTTGAGTTGTGTGATTGTTTTCATATCTTAATAAGAAATCGGGATTCAGTTCTTTTAATGGTTGTAAGACAAAGGCACGTTCCAACATGCGCGGATGAGGAATTGTTAAATCTTTGGTGTTGAGTTCAATATTATCATAAAGAAGAATATCAATATCAATAGGCCGCGGGCCATTATCAATTGTTTTGATGCGTCCCATTTTTTTCTCAATAGATTTAATTTTTTTAAGAATTGTTTTAGGCGAAAACGAGCTTTCTGTTTTTATAACCGCATTAAGGAATTTTCCTTGAGGAGGCCCTCCGACAGGATCTGTTTCGATGATGCTGGAGCGTTGTGTAATAGGAATGCCTGCTTCTTCTAATAGCTTAAGCGCCTCAACGATATTTTCGCGGCGATTACCAAGATTAGAACCAATTCCTAAATAAATAGTCGGCATAAGATGTTTTTTTAAAGGATTTTTTTTAATCGTTGGACAGCTTCTAATAATCGTTCTTCAGGGGCTGTTAAGGTCATTCGAACGTAGCCTTCGCCATATTCCCCGAATCCCACGCCGGGAGTGGCCACGATGTTCGCTTTTTCTAAAAATATTTTGACTGTTTCCATAGAATTTTTAAATCCTTTGGGGATTTTTGTCCAGACGTAAAATGTAGCTTTAGGAGGAGTCACATCCCATCCTATTTTTTTAAGCCCAGAAATAAAAGAATCGCGTCTTTTTTGATAAAGCGTGCGCATCGCCTCTGTTACTCCATGAGGACTTTTTAAGGCGGTAATTCCAGCGACTTGGATCGCTTGAAAAATCCCTGAATCGAAATTCGATTTGACTTTAGCTAAGGCCGCAATAAGAGTTGCGTTTCCGCAAGCGTAACCGATGCGCCAACCCGTCATATAATATGTTTTTGATAAAGAGTGAAATTCAATCGCGACTTCTTTGGCTCCATCAATTTCAAAAATGCTTAAAGGCTTTTGACCGTCGTAATAAACTTCAGAATAAGCCAAATCTGAAACAATAAAGAATCCTTTTTCCTGTGCGAGTTTTACGAGCTGTTGATAGAATTCTTTTGTGGCGGTCGCCGCTGTCGGGTTGTTGGGATAATTTATCAAAAGCATTTTAATATTTTTAATTTTTTTGATGTCTTCGATGTCTGGCAAAAAACCGCGTTCTTCTTTTAAAGGAACATAGATAATTTTCCCGCCGGCAAATTCAATAGATGGACGATACGCGGGATACGCAGGATTGGTAAGTGCCACAATATCTCCGGGATTAATAACACCTAAGGGCATATGTGCCAATCCTTCTTTGGAACCAATTAAAGGATAAATTTCCGTATCAGGATTTAAAGTCGCTTTAAAACGAGTTTGAAACCAAGCGGCGATTTCTTGACGGAGTTCGGGAAGCCCGGCATCAAACGCATAATGATGATTATTCGCATCATCGAGAGCCTTTTTCATGGAATCAATAATATGTTGAGGCGTTGGGGAGTCTGGATCTCCGACCCCTAAATTGATAATATCGCGGCCTTGAGCAATCGCGGCGCGTTTAGCTTTATCAATTTCAACGAATAAATAAGGTGGTAAATTTTTTAATCGGTCGGAAAATTCAATATTAAAACTCATGAAACAATAATCCTTTCTATTCTATTTTAACCGAAGTCAAACTGTTTCGGTTATTGTTAATTTAATCCTAAAACATCCTGCATATTAAAAAGACCAGGTTTTCTTTTACCGGCGATAAATTTTGCGGCCACGAGCGCTCCTTTAGCGAAAATATCGCGGCTTTTGGCGTGATGGCGGAGCGTTAAAATATCCTCCTCGCTTTCAAAAAGGACATCATGGTCTCCCACAATTTCTCCTTCGCGGATAGAATCAATTTTTTCCACATCGCGGTCTCCGGCTTTTTCTGCGATTTGCGCTAATGTTTTAGCTGTCCCGGAAGGCGCGTCTTTTTTATGGATATGATGGGCTTCCGTGATACGCATAGAATACGATTGCCCTGTTTTTTGTGCCGCGATTTCCGTCAGTTTAAAAAGAATATTAACGCCGACAGACATATTGGAAGAAAAAACTATCGGGACTTTCAAAGACGCTTTTTTTATTTCTTCTATTTGCTCAGCGGTTAAACCGGTCGTGCCGATAACCATTTTAATGCCGTATTCAACACATGCCTTGAGATTTTGCATGGTTGCTTCAGGCGTTGTAAATTCTATCAAAACAGTACACTCTTTTATTTGCGCTATATCGGTAGAAATAGATAGATTGTTT
>JAKQLT010000042.1 GCA_029567025.1 Candidatus Omnitrophota bacterium
TTCCTCCTGATCTTTTAAGTGCTGTTTATCACAAAAACAGCCCTAAATTAATTATTATTATTATTATTATTATTTTCTATTGGTTGCTCTAATGTTGGTTTTTTGGCTAATTTCACTTTCGCCGTTCGTATCACGCGATCATGATAAAAATATCCTTTTTGTAATTCTTCTAAAATGGTGCCTTCTTGCGCCTCTTTAGTTTCTTCCTGCAAAAGCGGTTCATGGCAATGCGGGTCAAAAAGCTTCCCTTTAACATCCATAGGTTTCACGCCGCTCTTTTTTAAAACGTCGTAAATACGATTCATTATCATCTCAACGCCTTTTAAGAAAGAATCATAGTCTTGATGTTTTTCTTCTGCCACGCGAACCGCGCGTTCCAAATCGTCTAATATATCTAAAAACTGAATAATCAATCCTTCATTCGCGTATTTAATAAATTCCATTTTGTCGCGATCCATGCGTTTACGCGCATTTTCAAACTCAGCCAATAACCGGATATTCTTATCTTTGTATTCCGCAACTTCTCCTAAAAGACGTTGATATTCATCAGCTTCTTTTAAAAGCGTTTCTTCATCAAAATCTTCTTGAAGTTTTTCTTCCGGATTTTCTTTTTTTTGTTCTTTTTCTTTTTGAATTTCTTCTTCCATATTAAAAAACCTCTTCTAAAAGATCAGAAAAATAATCCAAAGCAGAAACAACCCGCTGATAATCCATTCTCGTCGGTCCTAAAACCGCAATACGGCCGCTATTCCCATGTTTCGTATGGTATTGCGAAACCACCAAAGAACAACTATTAATTTCTTCACAGGGCAATTCTTTTCCAATAAAAATTTCGATGCGTTGCACTAATTCCCTATTAATAATCTTTAAAAGCCGCTCTTTTTCATCAAGTGCTGATAAAATATTTTTAATTTTATTTAAATCCTGATAATCAGGATATCCCGCAATAAAACTTGTGCCTTGATAAAATAATTTATTCCCCCAGCCATCAACCGAAACAAGGCTCGTATAATGCGTCACATCAGATAACACGCGCGATGTCTTTTCTAAAAGCGTTTCTAATTCTAATTTCTCTTTATCATATTCGGATTTAATACGTTTTTTTTCTTCTTCAAGTAATTTTAATTCCGTTAAACAATGATCCACATAAAAACGATAACCCTTTTGCGTAGGGATACGGCCCGCGGAGGTATGCGGATGCGTTAAAAAACCCTCTTCCTCTAATTCTGCCAAAACATTACGAATAGTCGCGGAACTAAAATCCAAGCCGCATTCTTCAACCAAAAACTTTGAACTGACCGGATCCATAGTCTTAATATATTGGCCAATGGCTAATGTTAAAATTAATCCTTTTCGTTCTTTTGAATCAACGGATTTTGGCGACATTCTTTTTTCCTCTTTTTATCTTTAAATAGACCGCTTAAGGTTCATTTATGATAAATTAGCACTCTTATAGTATGAATGCTAAGATTGAATTATAACAAAGAAGCCTTTCTTGTCAATAGGGAAATTTTAAGAGATTATCAAATTATTTTTCAAGCGCGGCTATCAAAACAAGAAGATGGTCGATATAATTTTCCAAAATATGAATATCTTTTTTTAATGTCGGCAAATTAGGATTCATCACGACCAAGGCCTGAAACTCCAAAATGATCATTCCTTCAATAAAGCTTAAAGACATTAGCGGAGCGCCATGCAAAGTCATATTCTTATATTTTTCAAAAACACGTAAAGCTTTTTTGTCACTAAAAAGCTTTTGGGCGCGCTCTATGTCATTCGTATAAATATCAAAATCATTTAAACTCTCTGGCACAATCATAGTTTTCAAATTTTCCACATAATCCGGGATTTCAGAAGCGATAACCATCGTCGTACGGATTGTATCTTTTTTCCTTTTTTCAACGAACCGGATCGTTAACGGAAATGCTATCGGCGCTTTTAAATAAACCTTCTGGATTTTTTCTTTTAATCCTTTAATCTCGCGGTCCTCAAAAATAAAATTCTTTCCCTCAAAAGAAAAATGAATACGGCATACATTTTCTTCTCCTCCCAGCCATTCACGTCTTCCTTCAGTCAATTTTTCAATGCGTCCTAAAAATTGTTCTCGCGTTTCCTCAGTAAATAAATGAAACTTCAGCGCAAGAATAAGGGCAAGAATCACAAAACTAATAAAAAGCCCTAAAACCATAAACACTGTCTCCTTTATAAATCATCAATAACAAGATTTCCTAAACGGTCATAATTCTTGCTGATAATTTTCTCTCCGTTCTTAAAAACTTTTTCGCTTTGGATAGTGCCATCCTCATAAAAAAACTTAAAAAGGCCGTGACGCTTATCATTGAAGAAATACCCAATAGCTTTTAACGCGCCGCTTTCATAAAACTCTTTATAAAGCCCCTGGCGTTTACCTTGATAATAAATCGCTTCGCTCAACAACGCGCCATTAGGATAAAATTCTTGCGCGTCTCCATCCTGAATCCGGCCGTCTAACATAACAGCTTTTCTATAATATAACGCTTCCGAATCATATTCTATCATCATGCCAAACGGCATGCCATCATAAGCTTCAAAAGTCCTGACCAATTTTCCTTGCGCATTAAATTCGCGAATAGCGCCGCGCTGAATGCCGTCTTTAAAAACTCCTACCCGCAGAACATAACCGTCAGGCGAATATTCTTTCGCCTCTCCATTCTCAAGCCCATTTTTATAGCGCCGTTCATAACGCAATTTTCCGTCAGCAAAATATTCCCGCACACGTCCTTGTAAAAGGCCAAACTCATAATAACATTCTACTTTTATCGTTTCATCCGGATAAAATAATTTCGCATCCCCGTGCAAAATACCATTTTTAAATTTCATCTCAGCTTTCATCTTGCCGCTGGGATAATACACGCGCGCCTTCGATTCCAAAATGCCATTAATATATAATCCTTCGGCTAAAAGCGGTCCGCCTTTATAAAAAACATTAAAATGCCCATTCGGCTGGCCATTTTTATATGTAATTAATCGACGCAATTCTCCGGAATCATAAAATTCCTGATACAATCCATCTTGTTTAAATTCAGGGAAAGCCTCTCCCCATGAAAAAATGATCAGAAGAAAAAAAATATTTAAAAAAATTATTTTTTTAAAATTTATCATCTCTTATTCTGCGGCCTTTAAAAATAATCCTGAAATATTTGTCGGAACTGCCGCGCGGATATTGATTTTATCTTCATAATATTTAATAGAAAAAACTTCGCCTTCTTCATGCGCTAAGCTGACCAAATCCATTCGATGAATAGGAACAAGCACATTAATTTCCATAAATAACGCTGACAGAATATCGGTCATTTCATGCAAAAGACTTTCCATATTTTCTTGCGTTTTGGCTGAAATATAGACCGCGTGGTCATAATTTTCTTTCAAACTTTTTAACCATTCTCTATCCGAGACTTGATCTATTTTATTAAAAACATTTAACGTCGGCTTATTCAAGACGTTCAATTGTTCTAAAACATTCAAAACCGACTGATACATTTGACGAAATTGCGGATGGCTGACATCAATCACATGAATCAATAAATCGGCGTGCTTAACTTCTTCAAGCGTAGTTTTAAACGCCTCTATTAAATGATGCGGCAAATCATGCATAAAACCAACGGTATCCGACAATACCACGCGCTGACGATTAGGCAAAATACAATGACGCGCCAAAGAATCAAGAGTTGTAAATAATCCATCTTTAGTTTCTTGTCCAGATGCTGTCAAGACGTTAAAAAGAGTTGATTTGCCCGCGTTGGTATAACCCACCAGAGAAATAGCCGGAAGCCCTTTATCTTGTCTTTTTTTTCTTTTGATATCCTGACTAATGGAAACTTGTTTCAATTCACGCTTTAAACGCGTAATTTTTTCCCCAATACGCCGACGATCAACCTCTAATTTTGTTTCTCCAGGCCCAGATGTTCCAATTCCGCCGCCTAAACGCGACAATTCGACTCCTTTACCGACCAATCGCGGCAAAAGATATTCCAATTGAGCTAATTCAACCTGCATTTTCCCTTCTGCGCTTTTAGCCCGACGAGCAAAAATATCAAGAATCAACTGCGTCCGATCAATCACGCGAATTTTTAAAACCTTTTCTAAATTGCGCTGTTGGCTTCCTTTTAAATCCGCGCTAAAAATAATCGTCTCCGCTCCTTCAAGTGCAGATAACGATGCCAATTCTTCCACTTTACCTGTTCCTATTAAATAATTTGCTGTCGGCTTATCCACAGGACAAATAAGATGCCCAACAACATCAGCGCCACACGCCTCAACCAAACTATGCATTTCTTGTAAAATTTCATCAGGCGTCCACTGTGAACGCTCTCTTTTCATTTGAACAATCGCTAAAAAAACGCGTTCTTTATTTTTTTGTTTTGTCTCGAGCATCTCTTTCATCAGCCGAAGATCCTCTTTTGAATATCACAAGCTATATCATCATAAGAAACATTATTTTCTATATCAATCCAAGTCATCCGTTTATCTTTGCGAAACCATGTCAACTGCCTTTTCGCATAATGCCGTGTATTGCGTTTCATCAAATAACGCGCCTGGGCCAAATCATAATTTCCCTTTAAATAATCCTTTATTTCAGAAAAACCAATAAATCCCTGCGCCGTTAAACTTATATTTTTCTTTAACAACGTCTCTACTTCCTGCACCACACCTTGCGCAAACATCTCATCAACCCGACGATCTATTTGCGCATATAATTGTTCCCGAGGACGATTTAAAACAAAAAGATACATATCAAACTTTCCCCAAAGCCCGCTTCTCTTCTTTTGCAATTGAGATATCGGCTGTTTTTCCAATAAACACACTTCCAGCGCACGAATCACCTTTTTCACATCATGAGGATGGATTTTTAAAGCCGCGTCTTTATCTTTTTCTTTAAGCATCGCATAAAGAACGTCTGCCCCTTTTGCTTTAACCAAAGAACGCAATTCTTCTCTTAAAGCCCCATTCTCGCCTCGACCTTCAAAAATGCCGTCTAATAAAATTTGAGCGTAAAGCCCGCTTCCGCCCGCAATAATAGGAATATGATTTTTTTTATGGATTTGAGCGATTTTTTCAAGAGCTAATTGATTAAAACGCGCCACATCAAAACTCTCTGCAACAGACACAATATTAATCAAATGATGCGGAACTTTTTTTAAAATCTCGTCGGGAGGCTTATTGCTCGCGATGGTGATTTCTTTATAAACTTGCATCGAATCACAGGAAATAATTTCTCCTTTTATTTTTTGAGCCAAAAAATAGGCCACAGTGGTCTTGCCAACCGCTGTAGGCCCTAAAATAAAAATGATTTTCTCAAGCGCCATAGGCCACACATTCTTAAGAACACAAATTTCACGGATAAATCTGCGTCGGATATCCTTGTTGGGATAACTCTGATTTTAATTTTCGCGCCTCATCGAGTTTTGAAAATTGCCCGACACGAACACGATAAAATTTATTTTTTTGTTTATCTGCTGTTTCCAAAAGATAGGCATAATAGCCTTTCTTTTTCAAATCATTCATCGTATCCTGGGCTTTAAGCTGGTCTTTAAAAGAACCAACCTGGACGGAAAAATACCTTTTCTCATTCAAAAGCTCTTTGGCCAAATCCGCTTCAAAACTTTGGGGAAATTCTTTAATGATCTTCTCAAAATATTTCTGCGCCTCGGCCCAATGCGCTAATTTTAAACTCACGCGCGCGTATTTAAAATAAAACAAACTTAAAAAATTTGATTTTAAACTCTTCTGCAATCCTTCTTGAATCACTTTTAACGCCTGATCATAATTTTCCTGCATATAGTAACTATCATAAAGGCCTAAAAAAGAACGATCCCGAATATCATTATCCGCATGCGAAGATGTTATAACTTTTTGAAACATTTCTCTGGCGTCTTCATATTTTGCCTGCTTCAAATAACAAATTCCTAAATAATATTCAATGGCATCGAGAAATTCTTTCTCGGGATTTTCTTTTAAAAATCTCAATGCGATATCTTCGCCTAATTTGTAATCGGCTTTTAAGATTGCGGTTTCCAGATCTGCTAAATTATCGGGCGAAAATCCGCAAAAACCAAAAATAATAAAAACGAGCAATAACAAATGAATTTTTTGCCTTATATCCATAAAGAAAGTCCTGTTTCTTGATCTAATCCTCGTTGAAGCTCAAGTCCGGTTAACTCTTTTATATAATATTCCGCGGCAAAAATAATTGTCCCCGGCATCAAATGGCCGCCGTAACATTGCCCTTTTAAATCAGCCAACGTGATATGCGCATGGACAAACGGCTTATTTTCTTTTAAAGAAATATTGCCGAGGCATGAAACAATTTCCAATTTCTTTTCTAAACTCACGCACTCGACATATTGTTGCTCCTGTTGCTTATAATATCCCATTTTGGCACAAACTACCGCGCCAATAACAGAAAAAACGCCGAGCCTAATATTATTTTTTCCGCAAAAATCATTAAGCGCATTTAATAAATCCGCTTTATACGGAAACCGTCCGATAAAAATCCGCCCTTCTTTAACTGACATAATAGCCTCCGGATTTTCTTGCTCTTAAATAATCAGCTAAAACCTGATGATGATCAAAAGCATACCTATGATTTAACAACTCCTCATAAGGAATCACTTTCAAATCTTGCGCATCATCACCGGATTTTGGCGTTCCAACGCCTTCGGCAATAAAAATTGTTGAAATAGTCTGAAATCGCGGATCACGCCCCATTTGAGAATAGGTATGAAATTGCCGTAAATTTTTAAGCTCTAAATGTGTTTCTTCTTTGGCCTCGCGCTTAGCCGCGTCTTCTAAACTTTCACCCCAATCTAAAAATCCTCCCGGAAGCGCCCAACCATACGGCGGATTCGAACGCTCAATAATCACAATGCCTTGTTTTAATTCGATAATAATATCAACACACACAAACGGATCTAACCCCAAATCTTCCTGAAGATGGCGCATATAACCTGAAATAGTTTTATCAAAAATATCATAATCCTTATCATGATAAAGACAAAAAATGATTTCCTTAATAGTTGTTTCTTTATGATGACGCAAAAACTTCCACGCTTCCTGCGCCATAATTTTAGCCGCGCCTACAAGCGAAAATTTCCCCACACCGCATCCTAAAGCCGGAAACGCGACAGATTTTATTTTTAATTGATCCGCGCATGTCAGAGCGCTAAAAGTCGCGGCACGGATTTTATGTTCATCTGTCTTAAAATCCATTCCCATTGTCGCGGCATGAATCACATATTGTGCTTTTAATGTTCCGGCGGCTGTCGCAACCGATTCGCCGATTTTTATCGGGCCTTTTTTGACAGCTTCCTCTTCAATAATGTGTCCGCCTTTTTTTCGAATAACACCGGCCACACCGCCGCCCATGACAAGCTCATTATTCGCGGCGTTCACAATCGCATCAACGGACAGTTCCGTTAAATCCGCTTTAATTATTTTCAATTCCGCATTAAAGATTCTCATGAATTTTTCCTATTTTTACATACTATTATTTATTATTAAATTACGTTTACTTAAATATTCTTTTAACGGGATATCTAAAAATGGTAATTTAATATTAGCTAAAAATCTAACATCTATGGCTCTCCCAAAATAATAGACTTCAGATCGTTCATATATCTTTTTTTCTTCTTTTTCAATAACTTCTGCAATAGGAATTCTATTTTGATCAGAAACTACAACATCTGTTATAATTCCCTTAACTATAACTTCTTCTTTATCGGAAGAATATATCGGGGCACCTGAAAGCCCTTTAGGGCAATAAAAAGATAATTCATAAAATCCATAATTTTCTAAACCTTCATATGGCGGAGAATTTGAAACTATATGCCCTTTGAATGATCGAATGCCAATCCAACCAGTTGCTGGATCAAAAGTTTGTGCATATCCAGCGGTTTGAACATCAGAAAGCATTGGAAGCTGTTCAGAAAAATCCCATTTTAATTTACTAAAAGATATTGTTTTTGTATTAACTCTTATAACCCCAAGATCAAAATTCTGCGTTCTCTGTATTTCAGCTATTTTTATCGCTTTCCAACAATTCTTTCTTCTATCATAAATACCTAACATAGATTCTTTCTTACCTTTTAAAGCATCAACCACATGGCCAGCTGTTAAAAAAATATTATCACTTATCGCAAAAGCAGTCCCATAAACATTTTGACACAAAACGTTTCGATTCTCTTTATTAATTTTATCAACAACTAAAACAGGAAAGAAAAACCTAAACGTATCAAATTTATTCATTTTAATAATATTCCCTCTTATTTTAAGACGATCTTTTTTGCCAAGGCCAACGCCTCTTGCCTTGTTGTAATCTTTCCTAAACTCTGCGCTTCATCGACGGCGGATAAAATCTTACTGAATAACGGCGACGGCGTTAATTTAAGTTGACGAATCAGATCATATCCATTGATCAAGCGCTTAAAAATTTTCTCTTTCTTTTTATCAAAATATTTTTGAATAAGCGATAAGCACAGATTCTCATGATGTCTTTGATCTTTTTCGCTGGTTAAAGGTCCGCGCGTCGAACGCTGGTCCGCCAACGAAAGCAATAAAATGCCAACAGCCTCATCTTTGGTGTCGCGAAAATAACGATAGACGGCCTTATCCGTCGGGCGTTTAAAATTCGATAAATACCCCGGGCGTAAATGCCACAAAACCATATCTTCTAAAATATGCCGTTCGCGCACCGATATCTTAAGAAGTTTCGCGATAGAGCGGACAATATTTTTCCCAATATGTTCATGCCCATGAAAGATAAATTTCTTTTTTCCATCTTCACGGCGGGAATCCGGCTTGCCAATATCATGCAAAAGTGCGGCTAATTTTAAAAGCGCGTAACGCGGGCGATTCGACGCTAAATTCTCATTTAAATATTCTTGCCATTGGGAATCCCGCACATTATCTAAAATCTTCTCAAGTTGAACAACCGTTTCTAAAGAATGCTCCCACACGTTTAAATGATGATACGCGCCTTGCGCGCAGTTAAACATCACCCGGATTTGTGGTAACACGGCTTCTAAAAGCCCGACTTTATGCATTTGTTTTAACGTCGCCGCGGCGCGCGGACTTTTAAAAATTTTAAACAATTCCTCACAGACGCGCTCGTAAGAAACTTTTTTTATCAAATTCCTATCTTTTTTAATCTGATCGAGAGTTTTTCTATCGATCTTAAACCCCAGAACAGCTTTCAAACTAAAGGCGCGCATCATACGTAACGGGTCATCTATAAAAACCCGAGAAGAAATCTGGCGGATTGTTCGAGCTCTAATATCTTTGATCGCTTGTTTTTGTTTTAATAAAAACGGCCTTAAATCATCTTCTCTTAAAATATCCTCAAGTTTTATATATAAAGCATTAATGGTAAAATCTCTTTTCTTTAAATCTTTCTCAAATGTCTTGTCACGAAACTTTGTAAAATCAAAAGTATAAATTGCCGCATTCATTTTTTTAACCACGCGCGCGCATTGATTGCCTTCATCCAATAGGACATACGCCCCTCTAATTTTTTTAGCGAAATCCTTAGCGAGATTTAAAGCGCCTAAAGAAACAGCGAAATCAAAATCTTTTTTTATCTCACCTAAGAAATAATCCCTTAAAAATCCACCGACCAAATAAATAGACTTTTTTTTCGCGCGAGCTAAAATCTGAAGCGTTCTTAATTGAGGAACATCATTGAGGAAGGGCATCATAAAAAACTCTATGAGAGGTTATTCCATCTTAAAAAGCATGGCTTTTTCTAAAACTTTTTCTTCAACAAAAATCGAAGCTCCGGCGCGCACCGCTAAAGCAATGCCATCAGAAGGACGCGTATCAATAAATTTTTCTTGATCTTCTTTTGTTTTAATTTTTAATTTCGCATGAAAAGTGCCGTCAATCATCTTATCAATAAACAAATACTCCAATTTCGCGTCCAATCCTTTCATCAAAGATAATAATAAATCATGCGTCAAAGGCCGGGGCGGCTTTACTCCCGCTATTTTCATTTTAATACTCGAGGCCTCGATATAACCGATGATAATGGGAAATTGCCGTTTACCTTTTTTTTCTTTTAAGACAATAACCTGATCCTGGCGTTTTTCATCGATAATGATATTTTTTAATTCCACTTCGATCATGACAACATCACTTTTTTTCTTTTTCCTTATCTTTATCCAGCATAAATTTTAATTCATGCATAAATTGATTCACGTCGCGAAATTGACGATAGACAGAGGCAAAACGCACATACGCGACATCATCCAATTGCGCTAACTTTTCCATAATAAGCTCGCCAATATCTTTAGAATGGACTTCACGGTCAAAGCGTTTTTGAATTGTCCGTTCAATTTCACCGGCAACGCGCTCAATATCCTCAATGCTGACAGGCCGTTTTTCACACGCCTTAACAAGACCGGAAATAATTTTCTTGGGATCAAACGGCTGGCGACGACTATCGCGCTTGACCACCATCAAAGGAACATTCTCGACATATTCATACGTGGTAAAACGTTTTTCGCATTTTAAACATTCCCGGCGGCGACGAATAGCGGTGCCATCACTGCTTAAACGAGAATCAATCACTTTTGTTTCTTTATAATGACATGTGGGGCATTTCATACATAAGCTCCAAACAACATCAACTAACTCTGACCTAAATCTTTATAAATAGGAAACGCTTTTGTTAATTTCTCGACTTCAGCTTTAACGCCATTAAGTTTTGACTTATCATTCTTATTCACAATGGCCGCATCGATTAAACGCGCTATCGTTTTCATCTCTTGTTCTTTCATCCCACGAGTCGTTACCGCAGGAGTTCCTATTCGAATACCGCTTGTAACCGTCGGAGGTTGAGGATCAAAAGGAATCAAATTCTTATTAACGGTAATGCGAACCTCATCTAAAATAACAGAAGCTTCTTTCCCTGTTGTATTTTTAGGCCGTAAATCCACCATAAAAAGATGATTATCCGTCCCGCCCGCGACAATACGAAAACCTAATTTCTTCATTTCTTCGGAAAAAACTTGGGAATTCTTTAAAATTTGTTTTTGATATTCCTTAAAGGACGGACTTGACGCTTCCTGAAAGGCCATAGCTTTGGCCGCGATCACATGCATCAACGGCCCGCCTTGAATACCAGGAAAAATCCGTGCATCAATTTTCTTGGCAAATTCTTCTCGGCATAAAATCATCCCGCCCCGAGGACCGCGAAGCGTTTTATGCGTGGTTGTTGTCACAAATTCCGCGCACTCAACAGGATTCGGATGAAGCCCTGCCGCCACAAGTCCGGCAATATGAGCCATATCGACAAATAAATACGCGCCGACCTTATCGCAAATCTGACGAAATCGCGCAAAATCAATCTTGCGAGAATAAGCCGACGCACCGGCAACAATCATTTTTGGTTTATATTCTTTCGCCAACCGTTCAATCTCATCATAATCTAACATTTCCGTCTGCGGATTAACTTTATATGAAACCACATTATAAGACATCCCGGAAAAATTAATTTTAAGCCCATGCGTCAAATGCCCGCCACACGCCAAATCAAGCGCAAGAATAGTATCATTATATTGAAGCGCGGCTAAATAAACTGCCATATTCGCCTGCGAACCTGAATGCGGCTGGACGTTCACATGCTGGGCGCCAAATAATTTTTTTGCGCGATCAATAGCCAATTGTTCAGCTTTATCGACATATTCACATCCGCCATACCAACGCGCAGAAGGATAACCTTCCGCGTATTTATTCGTCAAGACACTTCCTTGCGCTTCTAAAACAGCTTCAGAAACAATATTCTCTGACGCAATAAGCTCTAAATTATTTTGTTGGCGGTGAATTTCATCAACGAGCGCTTGATATAACTCTGGGTCTGTTTTTTGAATATGTCTCATAAACAATCCTTTTCTATTTTTTTGATTTGATCAACGCGCCTTTGATGCCGTCCAGACTCAAAAGGCGTTTCAAGCCATGTTTTGATAATGCCAGGCACATCACTTTTTTTTGTAAACTTCGCGCTTAAAACTAAAACATTCGCGTTATTATGCTGACGAGAAAGTTTCGCGGCTTGTTTATTATAACAAAGCGCGGCATAAGCGCCTTTCACTTTATTAGCGGTGATTGTTTGCCCAATCCCCGTCATACAAATAAGAATCCCTCGATGATCGGACGACTTGGCTACTTCTTGAGCAACTTTATACCCAATGAGAGGATAATCACAAGATTTTTTTTCATCCGTGCCCATATCCTTCACATCCATACCACGCTTTATTAAAAATTCTTTAATCTTTTTCTTTAATTCAAAACCTCGATGGTCCGCTCCAATAAAAATTTTCATGAATCTTTTCCCTTTCTAAATAATATCAACGATCTTCTGAATCGCTTCTTTAATAATAAACGCACACTGGCGATAAGACGCCTCGGATGAGCCAATCGGATCTGGAATATCAAGATCCTCTTTCAACCCTTCTTTCGAATGGACAAATTCTTTAACAAAATACACACGCTTATCGGCCTGCGGAACTTTTTCTAAAACATATTGCCGATGAGCGCGCGACATCACAAAAATAAGATCCGCTTTTTTAATCATCCTACTTGTCAAATTATTCGCTTGATGACCCGAAGCATCCACGCCTAATTCTTTTAAAACCAAAAGTGTTTCCTTGCTTGGCGGTGAACTAAAAAAAACCGCGGTTCCGGCTGAGGCTACTTCAACATCATCGCGATTTTTGACGGCCTGCTTTAAAAGATATTGCGCCATTACCGACCGACAGGTATTTCCAGTACAAACAAATAAAATATTTTTCATCCGCGCTATAACATCTATTTCTCGCTGTGTGATTATCCCTTCCCGCAAAATTCTTGGCGACTCTTGAGAGAGATCAACAACCGTCGAACTAACGCCAAGTTTTACGGATCCACCGTCTAATGCAACATCAACAAGGCCTTCCAAATCTTTTAAAGCTGCTTCACACGTTAACGCGGGCGGTTTGCCTTCTAAATTCGCGGAAGGCGCGGCAATGGGACATTGGGCTTCTTTAATAAGAGCTGCTACGATCGGATGATTCGGCATACGCAATCCAATCGTTTTTCCTGATTCTTTCGACGGAACAACAATAGTCAAAGGCCCAGGCCAATAAGCATCCATAAGTTTATAAAAGATCGTTTTGTCAAAAAACGTATGACGAAAGACATCTTCGGGCTCACTAATCAAAACAGAAAAGGGCTTATCTTCACTGCGTTGTTTAACGGTTTTCAATCGTTGGATAGCCTGGGGGTTGGAAAAATCAGCCCCAATGCCATACACCGTCTCCGTCGGAAAAACAACAAGACCACCTTGTCGGATGACTTTTGCCGCATCCGCTATAATCCCTTTATCAGGATTTTGAAAAGAAAGTTTTATGACTTTTGTTTTCAACTTAAATCTGTTTCAAGAATTTTTTGCCGTTGTTTCTGTTTATAATCCTCTAATTTCTTTAAGATCACTTGATCTTCAAGAGCTAAAATTCTTAAAGCTAATAACGCTGCATTCTGCGCGCCTGGTTTTCCAATCGCAACGGCCGCCACAGGAACTCCCGGCGGCATTTGAACCGTTGATAATAACGCGTCCATCCCGTTTAAAGGAGTCGCATCAATCGGAATTCCGATGACAGGCAATAAAGTATGCGCGGCCACAACGCCTGATAAAGCGGCGGAGGCCCCAGCTCCACAAATAACAACTTTAACCCCTTTGGCTTTTAATCCTTCGGCATATTGAGCAGTTTCTTTGGGCGTTCTGTGAGCGGATAACACTTTTATTTCATAACTGACACCAAACTCTTTTAATAACGCGGCGGCTTCTTCCATAATCGGTAAATCATTTTTACTGCCCATCATAATCGCAATTTTAATGTCTGACATAACGCTCTCCCTTTTTTATGACTTTAGTTACGCAATTAGGGACGATTTTTTTATGGCTTTTGCCCCAATATCACGCCTAAAAAAACATCGGTCGAAATGAATCTTATCAACCATATTATACGCGCTTGTTATAGCGCTTTCAATATCACGGCCTAAACTTGTTACGCCTAAAACTCGTCCACCGGATGTCACAATTTTTTCATTCTCTTTTTTTGTCCCCGCATGAAAAACAACACAATCTTTTTCTTTTTCACATTCTTCTAATCCAGTTATTTCTTTTCCGGTTTCATACGTTCCAGGATAACCGCCAGATGTCATCACCACGCACACACATGATTTTTTTTCCCAAATAAGCTCCATATCATTAAGTTGTCCTTCGCAAGCCGCGTTCATAAGCTCCACAATATCATTCTTTAATCTCGGCAAAATGGCCTGGGTTTCAGGATCTCCAAAACGCACATTAAATTCTAAAACTTTAGGGCCAGAGGATGTCACCATAATGCCCGCGTATAAAATCCCTTTAAATAAAGATCCTTCTTTTTTCATCCCTACAATCGTGGGCTCAATGACTTTTTTTTCAACCTCATCCATTAATTTTATCGTCGCGATAGGCGCGGGCGAATACGCGCCCATACCTCCTGTATTCGGGCCAAGATCATCGTCAAAAATACGTTTGTGGTCTTGAGACGAATCTAACACAACATAATTTTCTCCATCACTCATGGCTAAAATAGAAACTTCCTCACCGAGCAAACAATCTTCAATAACTACTTTATTTCCCGCGTCCTTAAAAATTTTTTCATTCATTATCTGGTCAATCGCTTTGTCCGCCTCCATTTTATTTTGAGCAATAACAACACCTTTACCCGCGGCTAATCCATCGGCTTTAATCACTATAGGAAAAGATGCTGTTTTAAAAAATTGCTTAGCGCTATGACTATCTTGAAATGTCTTAAAAGGTGCTGTGGGAATCCCATATTTATACATAAATTCTTTCGCAAAAACCTTGCTGGCCTCCAACCGCGCAGATTTCTTCGACGGCCCAAAAATCTTAAGGCCTTCCGATTCAAAAAGATCTACTATTCCAAGCGTTAAAGGAACTTCAGGCCCCACAACCGTTAAATCAATTTTCTTCTCATGCGCAAATTTTAAAAGCCCTTCAATATCAGAATCCTTGATATCAACACACTCGGCAATTTTAGAAATACCGCCGTTTCCTGGAGCGCAATAAACCTTTTTTACTAAAGGACTCGCTTTGATTTTCCATACTAAAGCGTGTTCTCGTCCGCCAGAGCCAACCACTAACACTTTCATAAAATAATCCTTTTTGTAGGATGGGAAATGACCTCTCCAATAAAATAATGCGTTATTTTTTTCTTATTCAAATAATCACGCAGAACAGCAGCTTCTTGGGGATGAACAACGAGAACAAGACCAATTCCCATATTAAACGTGCGATACATTTCTTCATCCGCAATTCTTGCTTTTTTTTGCATTACTGTGAATATTTTTGGTTTCGGCCACGCGTTTTTATTAACATTAAAACATTTTCCCGAAGGCAAAATTTTTGTCAATTTTTCATAAAACGCACCGCCGGTAATATGCGCAATGCCTTTAATATTAAATCTTTCCACAATCGGCAAAACATCTTTAACATAAATCCGCGTCGGAGAAAGAATTTCTTTGGCGTATTTTTTCTGTTCTTTAACAGAAAAAACTTTTCTTACCAAAGAAAAGCCGTTTGAATGAAGCCCGCTTGAAGGCAAACCAATAAGTTTATCGCCTACCGAAATCTTAGAGCCATTGATAATCTTACTTTTTTCAACAATGCCGACGGTAAAACCAGCTAAATCATAGTCGTCTTTTTTATACATCCCCGGCATTTCTGCGGTCTCACCACCTACTAAACTGCACCCGGCTTCTCGACATCCGTCGGTAATGCCTTTGATAACATCTTTTAAAACTTTAGGGTCTAATTTTCCGCAGGCGATGTAATCAAGAAAAAATAACGGCTGCGCGCCCGTGCATAAAACATCATTGACATTCATCGCAACTAAATCAATCCCGACCGTATCATGTTTGCCAATTGTTTTTGCGACTAATAGTTTTGTCCCCACGCCGTCCGTCGAAGAGACTAAAACTGGATTTTTCAATTTTTTCATATTAACCGCAAACAGACTGCCAAAAGCACCGGGAAATTTTAAAACATTCGGACTTTCCGTGCTTTTAACATAATCTTTAATACTTTTAATAAAAAAATTGGCTTTATCAATATCCACACCGCTTGTTTTATAAGTTATTTTTTTCATGTTGCCTCGAAATATTTTTCAATATGCTATAGAAATTATTATTTTTATAAAAAACGTTTCTTTATATAATCAACCCCGCTTTTAAAAATTTGAGCGCCATCACCTAAAAAACTTTTTTGATCAAAACGCGTCCAAAAAGGATGCTGATGAAAAAAGAAATGCCTCTCAGGATGCGGCATCAGCCCTAAAATACGACCTGTAGTGTCCGTAATCCCGGCGATATGATCAACAGAGCCATTAGGATTTTCTGGATAAACACATTCCCTCCCAGATTTCGCACAATACCGAAAAATAATTTGCTGATTTCTTTTTAATCGGACCAAAGTCTCCTCATCTTTAGGAATAAATTTTCCTTCAGCATGCGCTACCGGAAAATAGACAATATCTTTAAGCCCTTCGGTCCACACACAGCGTCCGTCTTTTTTTAAATAAACCCAACGATCTTCAAATTTCGCCGAATTATTATGCGTTAAGGTTACATCTTGCAGAAAATCAGCCTTTGGATTTTCAAATGTAAATCCTGGTAAAAATCCTGATTTCACAAGAATTTGAAAACCATTACAAATGCCTATGGCAAGTTTTCCATCAGCGATAAACTGCTGAAAATCCGCGCCTAAATGCAGACGCAATTGATTCGCTAAAATACGGCCGGATGCGATATCATCGCCGTAAGTAAAACCGCCGGGTAAAACAAAAATATGATAATCCTTCAACAAAATTTCTTTTTTAAGAAGTTTATTGATATGCACATAATGACTCTCGGCTCCGCAATATGAAAACGCTAACCCAGTTTCTTGGTCACAATTCGTTCCAGCGGTGCGTAAAATTAATGTTTTAACTTTCAAAGGCATTTAAATTCCTTAATCATTTTTTCTTTTACCATAAAATTGCTTGATAACCCGTAATACATCTTGCGTGGAGTCAACAATCTTAAAAATATTTAGATCTTCCGGACAAATATATTTATCTTTGTTTAACACTGTATCTTTAATCCACGCCATAAGTCCTTTCCAATATTCGCTTCCAACGAATACTACAGGAAAACTCGGAATGCGTTTAGTCTGAATAAGCGTTAAGCTTTCAAAAAGCTCATCAAACGTTCCAAATCCGCCTGGAAAAATAATAAAGGCCTTGGCGTATTTCAAGAACATTACCTTACGGCAGAAAAAATAATGAAAATTAATGAGCTTATTAATATACGGATTTGGTTTCTGTTCAAAAGGAAGTTCAATATTAA
>JAKQLT010000043.1 GCA_029567025.1 Candidatus Omnitrophota bacterium
GCGCCAATCGTAAAGCCCAAAAAGCACTCCGATCCCTACGTCATCGATCCCCGATTCCAAGGCACGATGCATCGCATAAAGCCGCCAACGATAATTTCCTTTAATCGTATTTTGCGGATGAAGTTTTTCGTATGTTGGGCGATGATAAGTTTCTTGAAACACTTGATATGTGCCTAAACCTACCTCTTTAATTTTCTTTAAATCTTCAATGGAAAACGGCGGTGCATTCACATTCACTCGACGGATATTGCCGATGCCTTTTTTGACAGGAACTTTTACGTCATAAATTGTTTTGATACTTTCACAAATATAATCCACATCATTTTTAGGATGCTCGCCGTAAACCACAATCAAACGTTTATGCCCGATTTGTCCGGCTAAAACCTCCACTTCCCGACGGATTTCTTCCTGCGTTAACACTTTCCTTTGCGCGCTCGTATTATCCTGTTTAAACCCGCAATACGCACAATTATTCACACAATAATTTCCCATATAGAGAGGCGCAAACGTAACAATACGATTATCATAAACTTTTTTCTTAACTTCAAGCGCCACGGATTTCATTTCCTCAAGTAAATCTTTATCCGTCACATGGATAAGAGTCGCGACTTCATCCGGCAATAAATTCTCAATATTTAAAGATTTAGCCAAAATTTCACGCACGCGCGTTTTATCAGGATTTTGATAATTTTTTAATTTCTCTTCAATCTCTTGTTGCGGAATAAAATCATTCCCAGATTCAAGATATTTTGAAATCTCCTCTTCTTTAATACGATTTTTTATCCAAGAGTTATGCCCATTGACGGTTGACATTATTTTTTATTTCCTTTCCAAAGATTGATAAACTTTTAAAATATCATCAAATGGCTCTAAAACCCTTTCTAAAACACCTTTCATAACGGAAATCGCAACGCCATAATTGGTAATCGGAACCTCTTTATTTTCTGCTTCATACAAACGCCACAGCATTTCCCGGCGAGTAATCATACACGCGCCGCAATGAATAATGACTTTATATTCTTTTAAATTCTCTGGATAATTTCGCCCCGCGCAAGTATCAATTTTTAATTCTCCGCCGACATATTTTTTAAGCCAAAGAGGGATTTTAATGCGGCCAATATCGCCTTCAATCGCATGATGGTTGCAGGCCTCGGCTATTAACACTTTATCGCCGGGTTTAAGCTTTTTAATAGCCAAAGCTCCTTTGACTTGTTCTAATAAATCGCCTTTATATCGAGAAAAAAGGATAGAAAATGTTGTGCATTTAACATTTTTGGGGGTTTCTTTAACCATTTTATCGACGACTTGAGAATCACAAACAACTAAGTCCGGCTTTTTCTTTAAATTCTCTAAAAATAAAGAATATTCAGATTCTTTAACAACCACGCAGGCGCTGTTGTGGTCAAGCGCATCACGAACGCATTGGACTTGCGGTAAAATAATACGTCCTTTAGGCGCTTCATAATCAATCGGCACAATTAAAACAACACATCCTTTTGCTGGAATTAAATCACCCAAAATCGGCGGAAGATTTAAAAATTCTTCTGGACATAACTGCATAACCAATTCCTTAAAAACTGTAATATATTCATCTCGTTTGATTTTATCCAAGCTCGAGCAAAGCATGGCCGTTGAAATATATGTTTTTATCTTTTTTATAAAAACATCGGACGGCTTCTTCCTATCAATTTTGTTAATAACAACAATAACAGGTGTTTTTCTCCTTTTCGCTTGCGCCAACACGTCCTCTTCAAAATTCGTCCAAACATTGGGCTCAATAATCAACACAAAAATATCCGCCCGATCAAATATTTTATTAGTCTTTTTTAATCTTAAATCGGACAATTGAGAAATATCATCAACGCCCGCGGTATCTAAAAAAACAACAGGACCAACGGGAAGAAGTTCCATAGTTTTTTCGACCACATCTGTTGTCGTCCCAGGCACCGGTGATGTAATAGCAAAATCCTGGCCGCAGATCATATTGAGAAAAGAGGACTTCCCAACATTCGTTCGGCCAAATAATCCAATTTGAAGCCGTAAAGATTTAGGCACATTTTGCATATTATTTTTCCCTTTTTATTAAGACGCTAAAGCAGATTTTACCGTTATGCCTTTCAACGCCCCTAATTTTCCCGTTAAAGCACCAAGCTCATCTGTTGTTAAATCAACAATCAATGTGATCACAGAACA
>JAKQLT010000051.1 GCA_029567025.1 Candidatus Omnitrophota bacterium
CTTTATGGCGATTTAGATGTTTCTGTTATTGATGAAATGCCCCCTTTTCGAGGAAAGATTGAAACAAAAATTTTTAAAGAAGATCAAAGCGAGGATGTTTATCTTTTTGTTAAGTCTAAAATAAAAGAAGGACGGCAGGCCTATATTGTTTATCCGATTATTGAAGAGTCAGAATCTGCAGATCTTAAAGCGGCGGAAGAAATGTATAAAAAATTTAAAAAGAATCAATTCAAGGATTTTCGTCTTGAGATTATTCATGGGCGATTAAAAGATGATGAAGCGGAAGAAATAATGACAAAATTTAAAAATAAAGAAATTGATGTTTTAGTCGCCACGACTGTCTTAGAAGTAGGCGTTGATGTTTCTAATGCTACGGTTATGGTGATTGAACATGCGGAACGTTTTGGCTTGTCTCAAATGCATCAGTTGCGCGGTCGTATTGGACGAGGAAAACACGAATCGTTTTGTTTATTAATTGCTGATGCCGCAACTCCAGATGCCCAGCAGCGATTAAAAGCTATTTTGTCAACGACAGATGGTTTTGAGATTGCTAAACAAGATTTGTTGATTCGCGGGCCAGGACATTATTTTGGCCGTCATCAGCATGGATTAAATGAGCTGAAAGTCGCGAATCCTGTAACGCAATTAGATATTTTAGAGTTAGCTCGACAAGAGGCCATGTCTTTGATAGAGACAGATTCAAAATTAGAAAAACAAGAACATCGATTAATAAGACAAATTGTTCAACGTCGTTATCCGACCTATTTAGCTATGGTTAAAGCCGGATGAGGGTGTCCGTTAAGATAAATAAAAAAAGTAAGGCGTTATTATGAAAATACTCGGTGGAAAATTTAAGAATCGTAATTTTTTTATGCCTAAAGATATTCGGCCGACACAGAATATTGTTCGAAAAGCTTTGTTTGATATTTTAGGCCAGGAATTAACAGGCCTTACATTTTTAGACCTTTTTTCTGGAAGTGGCGCGATAGGGATTGAGGCGATTTCCAGAGGCGCTCAAAAAACAGTTTTTGTTGAAAAAGATATAAGGAATTTTGATGTTTTGCAACAGAACATTAAGCTTCTTCCTATTGAAATGGAAGAGCAAGGCCTCTTGCCGTATGTCCTTTTTAATACGGATGCGTTTATGGCTATTAAAATGTTTGCTCATAAATCTGAAAAATTTGACATTATCTTTTTCGACCCTCCTTATGGCGATGCTTTTGGGAAAAAGCTCTTGAAAACGATAGAGGCCTATGATATATTACACCCCAATTCAGTCATCGTCGCTGAACATTTAAGACGAGAAATTCTACCTGATAAAGAAGGTAGAATTTATCTTTTTAAGCAAAAAAAATATGGAAACACTGTATTGTCGTTTTATAAAATAGATGAAAATTAAATAAAAAATGTCTCGAACAGCTATTTATCCAGGAACTTTTGACCCTTTGACGTATGGTCATTTAGATGTCATTAAGCGCGCCTGCCATATTTTTGATAAAGTTATTGTGGCGGTCGCTAAAACTTCGCGCAAGAAACTTCTTTTTGATTGCGAGGAGCGCGTTGCGATGATTAAAGAAACTACAAAAGGGATAAAAAATTTAAAAATAGAGGCGTTTGATGGCCTTATTATTAAATATGCTAAGAAAAATAATGTGAACATTCTTATTCGCGGGTTGCGGATGATTTCTGATTTTGAAAATGAACTTCAGATGGCTTTAACCAATCGCCGTCTTGATGGGAATATCGAAACTATTTTTTTAATGCCTTCAGAAGGATATTCGTTTTTATCGTCGACGCTTATTAAAGAAGCGTTGCAGTTAGGGGCAGATATGGCTTCTTTTGTCCCTAAGATTGTTGAAAAGAAATTGAAAGAAAAGCTTGGTGTTAAGAAATAATTTTATGCGGATTTATATTAAAGATATTGGGCCTGACGGCCTTGAGTTAAAAAAAAGCATTCTTGAAAAAGATTTAGGCCTTGAAAAGTTGCCGGGAATTGTTTTAAACGCGCCCATAGAAATTCAGGGTTTTGTTCAGAAAAAAGGTGACACAGTAGTATTAGATCTTACGTTCAAAGGTTTTTTTTCTTTTGAATGTTCGCGATGCCTTGATGAAGTTGAGAGAATTATTGAAAAGGACTTTTCTTTGGAATATCAGATTAATCGTTCAATGCTTTTTATTGATATTATTGAGGATGTTCGCCAAGAAGTTTTTTTAAGTTTTCCTGAGAAAGTTTTATGCCAAGATTCTTGTCGTGGAATATGCCCGCAATGCGGGATTAATTTAAACATAGAAAAATGTCAATGTCATAAAAACAGTTTTCAGGTTCAAGAATAGAATTTGAAAGCGGACTAAAAGGAGTTAATCGCATGCCAAATCCAAAACGTCAACATTCTCGTCAACGCCAACGAAAACGTCGCACACATTATAAAGCGAAAATTGCTGGTTTAGTGCCGTGTCCTAATTGTGCAAAACCTATTGTTTCTCACAGGGTTTGTCCTTTCTGCGGCTTTTATAAAGGCAAGCAAATAGTTGTCCTTAAAGAAAAGAAAGTAAAAGAAGCGCAAAGATAAAATTTTATCTTAAAGAAAGAAGATCTTATGAAAATAGTTGTTGATGCCATGGGGGGCGATTTTGCTCCTAAGGCTGTTATTAAAGGCGTCGTGGATGCGGTTAAGGAGTTTGATGTTACCGTCGTTCTTGTTGGGATAAAGGAAGATATTATTGTTGAGCTTTCCCAGTATCAATATCCTAAAGAAAAGATAGAGATCGTTCATGCCTCAGAAGTTGTGGATATGCATGACCATGCAACGGTGAGCATTCGTAAAAAAAGAGATTCTTCCATTGCCGTCGGGATTCGTCTTTTAAAAGAACCTCAATATGATGCTTTTATAAGTGCGGGAAATACTGGAGCAG
>JAKQLT010000066.1 GCA_029567025.1 Candidatus Omnitrophota bacterium
TAATATTTTATTAGAGGTTTAATTTTAAGTTGTTGAAAGTTTTTGAACAGAGTTTTTCAATCAGTTTTTTGATTCTTCATTAAATTATCCCCCCTAGAAAACCTAAGATCCCCCTTGATTTTCCACTCTTTTTAGGTACCCTGACCCACAACATTTAAAGAAAGTGGTGGCCTATGAGAATTGTATCTTTAAGCGACACGCATACTCAACATCGAAAAGTTGAAGTTCCCGAGGGCGATGTGCTCATCTTTGCCGGAGATGGAGAATTTCGTTCGGCTCTAGACCTCATCGATTTCAATAATTGGTTAGCGCTTCTTAAGCATAAAACGATCATCGTCATCGCAGGCAATCATGATTTTGTTTGTGAGAGGCGACCCAATGATGTCAGAAAATATTTAACAAAAGCCGTTTATTTGAAAGATGAGCCATACGTTTTGCCTAATGGAATGATTTTGTGGGGATCGCCGATGACTAAAACTTTCTTGAATTGGGCATTTATGGAATCAGATGAAGATTTGGATCAGTATTATTGGAGTAAAATACCAAAAGATACAGATATCCTTTTAACCCATGGCCCTGCGTATAAACATTTAGATACGGCTGCGCCCGTCGGGGAACATTTGGGGAGCAAAACATTAGCCAAGAAGGTTAAAGAATTAAGAATTCCTTATGTTATCTGTGGCCATATTCATGGGAGTTATGGAATAGAAAAAACTGAAAAAACAACTTATATCAATTGTTCTGTTCTAGATGAAGAATATCATCTGGTTAACAAGCCTATTGTTATAGACGTATGAAGAAATTAAACTTTCCCATCATTCATGTTATTGGTTTGCCGGGTGCCGGAAAAACCACATTAGCCGCTAAGTTAGGCAGAAAATTAAATCTTCCGATTTATTCTATTGGAGATTATCGGTCGCGGCTTCCTATGACCGCTATTGGGGAGGTTGACGCTTGGGTGGCTTTATTTCACAGCCTTTCTCGTCGAGGTTGGAAAAATTGTATTCTGGAAACAACAGGTTTGAATTTTCGAGAGGAATTTTTAAAAACAGCCTTGCCTCTTAGCCAGATGATTACGATTAAGCTCGAAGCGTCTCGTAAGACATTGCATAAGAGGATCCAGTTGAAGAAAAAGAGCGAACAAGGCAGAGAGTGGTTCTTTAGTAAATATTTACCTGATAAGTTCGTCTTTGTTAATCGGTTTTATAAAAAATTTGCTCATATTCCGGCAGATTATTGTATTCATACAGACCGCAGGACAAAATTCGAAGTTTTTCAGTTGGCGTTAAAAGAAATTAATAATTATTGGAGGAGGCAATGAATTACTGGTGGACGTCTGATTATCACTTCGGGCATGCGAATATCATTTCTTACTGTAACCGGCCGTTTAAGACGGTCGAAGAAATGAACGAAGTTATTATTCGAAGGCATAATGAAAGGGTTAAGCCGGATGATACGGTTTTTTTTCTGGGAGATTTTATTTTCAAAGGCGGGAAAGAAGGCGGAATAGAAAAGTATAAAGTGTTTGAAAAAAGGCTAAATGGAAAGTTTATTTTTATCCAGGGAAATCATGACAATAATAATAGTTTAAGCACGATCATTACGAAGATGTATATCCATTATGGGGCAAAAGATATTTGCATGACGCACCGTCCGGAGAATGCCGATCCTAATGTGCCATTGAATTTGTGTGGCCATGTCCATGAGCGGTATAAGGTAAGGAAATTAAATGAAAAATCTTTGATCGTCAATCTATGCGTCGAGGTTTGGAATTATTATCCGGTTTGTTTTAAACAAATTAATTCATGTATCGTTGAGTTTTTAAGAAAAGAGCAAGAACAAAGCAAAGAAGGGGAAATTAAATGAAAATAACAGTTGAGAAGGCTATGAATGGATTTATCATCACGTATCCAGATGTGTTATCCGACGAGAATGGAAAAGATATAGAAATAACCAAAAGCAGCGTTGTTGAGGAAAAAGAACATGAATTTGGAGAACAAGAGGCGTTTGTATTTCTATGCTACGATTTGTTGGATCTGTTCGGTATTAATAACAGCAAACATAACCGTCGGCGAATCGAAATTGAATTATCCGGCGAAGATGATTAATGTTTTAAAATAAGCGCGGTCGTATGACATTAATAAACAATAAAATGAAGCAGTTTGCCGTAGGTAATTGGGGAAAACCTAAAGGAGCAGAGAAAGGTTTAAAATTAAGGCACTTAGACATTGAACCGCGTCAAGTATTTAGAAATAAGAAAAAATCTAAGAAGGAAAAGCGAAAATATATTTATAAAGGACATTGTTGTCCTTTCTGTCGTGATGAGCTTCCTCTTGATGAAAGTCTTATAGCCAAAAAGAGGAAGGAATGCAAAGGGAAGCCTTATGGAATAATAGAAATAATGTGTCGAGTTACCACATGCCCTAAATGTAAAGCTTATGAAGTTAAAGAATGCCCTGCATGTAAACGTAAGACGTGGTTCCGTCAAGGATGGTATAAGCATAAAACCTTTGGTTGCGGATTTGATGCGCAAGAATTAGAAAATTCCAAAGTTATGGAGAAATCAAGCTATGAAAAAAGATAAGGATCTTAGGGGTAAAGATATAATTCTTAATTTAAAAAAGATTTGTGTTCATGGTCAATCATATTCTTCAAGTTCTAGTTGTGGTAATTCAACCGCATTTTATTTTGAATGCTCAACTAAGCATGGTTATATGGAAGATCCAAATATGACCGGAGAAATTATTGTTTTAAGCGCGAAAAAGCAAAAAGGATGCTATTTGCTCAAGGTTCGGTTTAATAAAGAAGAGGATGAGGAAGTTGAACCGAAATTAACCAACAAAATGTAATTTTTGCATGCTTGTTGGTTAAATATCTATGCCTGAGGATTTTTTAGATTATGAAACTTAGAAAATGCAAGAAGTGTGGCGGGGATGATTTTTTCATCCAAGAAACGATCATTCATGAAGCCGCTCTTTGCCCAAAAGATATGGATTTGACTGTTTACAAAGAAGACACGTGCGGCATAGAAAGAATTACTTGCAAGAAATGCTGGAAAGAGTATTCGGAGAAAGATTTTAAGCAGATAAATTTTAGATAAGAATTTAACCTTGATTTCCATTAAACATTAACAGTTTCGATAGGAAATAATGGCCGCAAAAATACAAACAGTTAGTAAGAAAATAATGCGTAGAATATACTCGCATAAGCGCGGATGGGTATTTGTACCGATCGATTTCGTTGATTTTGAAGGACGCAAGCCCGCATTGAAGGCCCTTGCGAAATTAACCAGCCAGGGCAAGATTCGCCGGATTACTAAAGGCTTTTATTACTATCCTAGGTTTCATCACTTTTTGGGAGAGGTTCCTCCGGATTATGAGCAGATCGCTAAAGCGATTGCTAGAAAGAATGGATTGAGGATTCAACGAACCGGCGCCTACGCGGCGAATATTCTTGGGTTAAGTGATCAGGTTCCCGCTCAGATTGTTTTTTTGACTGATGGATCAAGCCGAACAGTATCTATTGGAAATCAACGGATCACTTTTAAAAAAACCGCGACTTTGTATATGGTAACAGCAGGGCGTATCAGCGGGTTAGTAATTCAGGCGTTACGTTATCTTGGAAAAGATAGTGTGGATCATGTGACGATCAATAAGCTTAAAAGATGCCTAAGCCAAAAAGATAAGAAACAGCTTTTTCGTGATATTTCATTAGCTCCGGCATGGATTAGTGAAGTGATTAGAAAGATCGCGCAGTGATTTTCCGTGCTAACACCCTGCTAACAAAATAAGCTTGAGGTAGGGCAAAAACTGTAAATCACCATCCAAACGAATTTTTCTTAAGTCCTAACACCGTTAAGAGTTAGATAAAATTAGCAAATACCGTCGAGAACTCGACGGCCGCTCATAACCTGAAGGTCAGAGGTCGTCTGCGTTTGCGCTTTGACGCAAGCAAATCCTCTTCCCGCAACCAGATAAAAAGCCCGGTTTTATTAAGCCGGGCTTTTTAGGTTATTACCAGAATTTTTTATAAATGGATCGAAGTGTTTTTATACACCTAAGAGCGCTCTTAAGGTTGTTCGCGCGGTTTCCATAATGCCTTTGGATTTGGCATAGAGATTATCGTATTCATTGCTAAAAAGCGTATATTGTTCCTCGAACATTCTGTCGCTGATATTTTTTTTCTTCCGGGGTTCTTTAATTTCCCGCCATAATAACGAAAGCATACGCTCGATTCTTTCTATTTGATCGACGGATGAACGATAATCACGAAAAGATTTACTGTCTGAGAGAATTCCTAAGGATGATACTGAGATTTGGTGTTTCCATTTTTTTTCCTCGTGATTCCAGGATCGGATAAGGAAATTAAGCGTTTGTTCATAGGCGAAATTTCTGTTATTGATCAAAAGGTCGCGTAATACCGATGTTTTGATATTTAAGAATTCCGATCGCGTTCTATGAAGAGGCAGAGAACGGATGCTTTGTGAAATTGCCGGAAACCAATTCGCCAACAAAGGATACGCGCCATAAGTGTCAATAAGACTTTTGGCGCTATATTTATCGCCGGTTCCAAAGTCTCCGATAGAGATATCCACGTTCGTGGTTTTAATAAAACGGCTTAGGTTTTCATAAAATTCTACGTCTTTGTTGACATAATCCAGATCTCCAGGGATTTGAACAATTCTTTCCGCCTCGGGATAATTGTCTAAAACATGTCCCCAGCCCGCAAGCCATGTCTGGCAGGTGTCCACTGACCATGTTTGAATGACTTCCAATGTTTTGTAGCGTTCATCTTTGATAAAAGAAGCGGCATCTTCTCGTATGACAGTATCACGTGGCAAGATGACTGTTGGTTTGGGATCGATTTCTTTACAGCGTTCCACCGTCCACCAGAAATACCATTCACAGCGTTCATTATTTTCATATCCGCGGTAAGGGAAAATAATGATTGTTTTTGAGGTAACATTTTTATTCGGCTGTTTGGTCATTTTTTATTATTTTTATTCTTTGCGACGATCTTCTGTTCGTCGGTCTTCTTTACGTCGTTCGCCTTGACGGCGTTCTTCGATCTGTTTACGAATATCATAGGCCTTATTTTCTGAAATATCAAAGGTCATGATAATGAAAATGGCAACAAAAGACGTTATAATCGGAATGCCGACATCGCAGATTCTCATCCAGAATAATGTTTGCGTTGACTGGCCTAATCCTAAAGACTGATCAAATTCGATAATATTAAATAAGAATCCTGCGATTAAAGACGCTAACGCGATTCCTAATTTGACCATCCACCAATAGACAGCGCTGAAAACGCCTTCTCGGCGTTCTCCGCAACTTAATTCATCGAGATCGCAGACATCCGCGACCATAGAGTTCATCAGCATAAAAAGAGATCCAAGACCAAAGGTTACAAAAGGAGCGGCGATAAATAATAAATAAGGGTTATTTGGATTATAACCAATCCATTTTAAGGCGTAACCGATAATGGAAAGAGGAATCGTGATAAAAAAAGTATTGCGCTTTCCAATCCATTTAGAGATTTTTGCTGTTAAGAAAATAACGCCGACGGTGCATAAGGCGCTAAAGGTTCCATACCATCCTAATAATGTCCCGCCGTTTTGATACGCTAAATCAAGCGAGGCCGCGCCTTTGAAAACATAAAAGAAGATAACATAGGCCGTAAAAGAAGACGCCAGCATAAATCCGCCAAAAATTAATAATGTAGCTAAACAGAGTTTAACAAAAGGTAAACATTTTAAGGAAATTGCAACGCCTTTAAAGAATTTTTTCATGACCTCTTTGGCGCCGTTAGATTTGGGTTTGGGAAGATTCTTAAAATATTCTTTATTGAAAATAGCTGGCATAATGCCGCCGATGATAAGGCACGCCCCGATAATAATAGCTAAGACACGTACGCCATGCACTCCGTCAGAAAACCAAGCCTTATTATGCATAATCGGCCAACACCAAGGCGCGATAAACCATGGAATTTGTCCTGCAAAACTACTGGCGGCTTGTAATTGGGTGCGTTCATGATAATCAGGCGTCATTTCATAGCCGAGCGCGATCCATGGAATGGAAAAACAAGTAAAACAGATAAAAAATAAAAGTTGAAATGATAAGAAATATCCGAAATAGAACATCTCGCTGTGACCTTTATAAAGCTGGAACATAAGAGCAAATAAAAGGCCGCCTGTAATAGCGCCAAAAAGAATTAAAGGTCTTCGGCGTCCCCAAGGGGTTCGAAGATTATCGGAAAAATACCCCGTGACAGGATCAGATATTGCATCCACGATGCGAGGAATCGCTCCAATAATTCCGACTAAAGCAGGATTGATGCCAAGTCCAAGATTTAAGATCATGACCATTTGTCCGGCAAAGGCAGATTGCGCTGTGTTAGCGAATGATCCCATGCTATAAGCGAATTTTTGAAACAAGGACACGCGATCTTCAGGGGCGGTTGTGTGGTGGGTGGTTTGAGCCTTTTTTTGTTCCATCAATGACCTCCGTTTAGATTAAAGAATAAGAAAGATTTTAGTTGAGGATCTTTGTCAATATAATTCGTGAATTATAACAGACAAATTTCTTAGAAACAACATATTTATCATATTATCGTTCTTAAAAATTATATATTTTAAAGCCTTTAAAATGCGGTAAATATATTTTGAAAATATATCGACAGGTGTCATTACAATTGTCATAATAGCGCTATGTCAAAAGAGTTGATTAAGCAATTAGAGCAGTATCGTAAAAAAATGGATCTTACCTATGATGCTTTGTCGAAAGAGCTTGGGGTGCCTTCAAATTATCTTTTTCGTTGGAAAAAATCACATCGTATTATAGGAATTTATAAAAAGATTGTAGAGGATTTCTTAAAAGAAAAGGCCGAGGTGACATGTTCTGTTTCTTCGTCGAGTTTTTCCCCTAAGGCCCGGGCAGTCATTACAGGCGTTGGGATTTTATCTCCTTTGGGTATTGGCTATGAAGTATTTTCAAAAGGTATTCAAGGAGGAATATCGGGTGTTAAAGATATCACATTATTTGACACCAAAGATCTTTTGGCGAAACAGGGTGGCGAAATACCGGGGTTTGAGCCAAAAGAGATTTTAGGAAAGGAAGGGCTTTTAGACCTTAATCGCGCTACGAAACTTTTATTATGTGCCACACAATTTGCTTTAAAAGATTCTAAAATAGTTGTCAGCGAAGAAAATGCTTCTCATATCAGCGTTGTTATAGGAACAACATTTGGGAGTCTGCATAGCATTAGCTCCTTTAATCGTGATGCTTATGTGGAAGGGCCCAAATATGTCAATCCATCGCGTTTTCCGAATACAGTGGGAAATTCTCCGGCGAGCCGTTTGGCTATAAAGTTTCGCATTCAAGGGCCTAATACGACGATATCGACAAGTATGTGCGCTTTTTCTGATGCGTTAGATTATGGCATTGATTTTATTCATTTAAATAGAGTAAAGACTATGTTAATCGGTGCTGTGGAGGATTTTTCTATTCAGACTTTTTTAGGTTTTTATAAATTAGATCAATTATCATCAAAAAATATAAGTCGTCCTTTTGATAAAGAAAGAGACGGCCTTATTTTTTCTGAAGCCGCTGTTGTTTTTTGTGTTGAAGAATATGAAACGGCACAGAAACGCAAAGCTTCTATACACGCGGAAATTTTATCAACGGGAAGTTCTTTTGATCCCAAAAGATTTTACCGATATAATCCCCAAGGCGTTGGGATGATAAAAGCGATGGAACGTGCTTTGGATAACGCGCGTTTAAAGCCCCAGGACATTGATTGTATTTTTTCTAATGCTAATTCTACTTTAGAGGCCGATGTGATTGAAGCCCGCGCCATTGAAAAGATTTTTGGACGTCAGACGCCTGTGACGGCGATTAAATCTATGACAGGGGAGACCTATAGTGCCTCGGGCGCTTTGGCATTAGCCGCCGCTATCGATGCGCTAAAAGAGCAATATATTCCTGCAACGATTAATATAAAAAATAAAGATTCGGAATGCCGTATCAATCTTGTTACAAAAAAAATGAAAAAGAAATTAGAAAGGATTTTAATTAATACTTTTAGTCCTGACGGATCAAACGCTTCTTTTATTATAGGAAAAGTAAAATGACAGCATTAGATATTCATCAGATTAAAAAAATATTGCCGCATCGTTCGCCAATTTTGATGATTGATCGCGTGACTGAAATTATTAGCGGCGAACGCGCGGTCGCTGTAAAAAATATCACTATGAATGAAGAAGTGTTTAAAGGGCATTTTCCGAATAACCCTGTTTTTCCGGGCACATGGATCGTCGAAGCGATGGCGCAAACAAGTATTATTTTATACTATACGAAATACGAAAAAGAGTTAAAGACGCCGCCGCAATATTATTTAGGTTCTATAAAATCAGAGTTTATCAAGCCGGTTTATCCGGGCGATCAGCTTGTGATAGAAGCGAAGACTATAAAAATGGTGCCGCAAATGGCTTTGGTCGAAGTTATCGCATGGGTGGGAAAAGAAAAAGTATCGAAAGCAGAATTAACCTTTGGAATTAAGCGATGAAAAAAAGAGTTGTTGTGACAGGATTGGGGGTTGTTTCCTCTATTGGCATAGGCGCTGAAGAATTCTGGGCCAATGCTTTAGCGGGAAAATCCGGTATTTCTCAAATTGAATGTTTTGATACGTCGATGCACTATACGCATAACGGCGGAGAAGTAAAAGATTTTTCTTATAAAAAATTTTTGACGTCGCAAGAAGCCCGATTGATAGGGCGTTCTTCGCAATTCGCGGTTGCGGCGGCTAAGATGGCTTTAAAAGACGCACAAATGGATTTAGGGTTTTTAAGAAATGGCAAAGTAGGGGTTTGTATCGGGACAACCGTCGGAGAAGCGCAAGAAATAGAAAAAATAGATTATATCTGGGCGAAACAAGGCGCGGATAAGGTCGATCGAGCGCATATTATGAAATATCCCGTTAATAATATTGCATCGAATGTGGCTAATGTCTTGAAATTGGAATGTTTGAATCGTATGTTTACAACAGCTTGCGCCGCTGGAAATTACGCCATTGGTTATGGACTTGATCTTATCCAATTAGGAAAAGTGCAGATGGCTCTTGTCGGAGGCGCGGATTCTTTTTCGTATCAGGCTTTTACAGGATTTAATCAGGTGAGGGCTGTGGCTCCAGAAAAATGTCAGCCATTTGATAAAAATAGAAAAGGCATGATGGTCGGAGAAGGGGCGGGCATGCTTATTTTAGAAACGTTAGAGAACGCCTTAAAAAGAAAGGCGTCTATTTACGCCGAAATTTTGGGTTACGGATTAAGCTGTGACGCAAATCATATGACGAATCCTCATCCCGACGGCATTACGCGCTGTATTAACGCGGCGTTACAAAATGCAGGTCTTACCTATAAGGATGTGGATTATATTTGCGCGCATGGGACAGGAACTGTTTTTAATGATTTAGCTGAAAGCAAGGCCATTAACAATGTTTTTAAAGAAAGGACATTAGAGATTCCGGTTAATTCATTAAAATCAATGTTAGGCCATACGATGGGTTCAGCTTCGGCGATTGAAGCGATCAGTTGTTGTTTAACGGTTAAAAACGGAATGATCCCGCCGACGATTAACTTTGAAACACCGGACCCTGAATGTCGTGTTGATTGTGTGCCTAATCTGGCGAGAAAGAAGAATGTGCGCATCGCTTTAAATAATGCTTTTGCTTTTGGAGGAAATAATTCTTGTTTAGTCATAAAAAAATACGAAAGGGCATAAGAATGAAAAAAGAAGAAATTGTTAAAGAGTTTAAAAAATTATTAGTTGAGGTCGTTGATGTCGATGAAAATAAGATTACAGGCGACGCGCATTTTTTTAAAGATATCGGCATTGATTCGCTCAAGGCCATTGAGATTACTGTTGCCATTGAGCGCCGCTTTAAGATTAATGTGCGGGATGAACAAATTCCGCAAATCACAACATTAAATCAAGCCGTGAGCGCTATTGAAAAAGCATTACAGGAGAAAAATGCGTAAAAAAAGAGTTGTGATTACAGGCGTTGGGCCGATTTCTTCTATTGGTATGGGCCAGGAAGCTTTTTGGAATGGCCTGTTGAATAATCAGGATCATATCCGAGAGCATAAAGAATATATTGGAAAAGAATTATGGGAGACTTTTCGATATCATAAGATTGAAAATTTTGATATCCATCAATTTGGCATAGATCGCGATAAGCTTAAACGTATTAAAGACTGGAAAGAAGGAGAAGAAAATGAGGATTTGAATTATCTTTTAGCGTCTGTGAAACTCGCGCTTGATGACGGAAAAATAAAAAATACAAACGATTATCGCATCGGTTTGGTCTTGGCGCATGAAAATATTGGATTAATGCCGTTTGGTTTAAAAATAAGTGGTTTAGCGTATGATATGTTAATAGGCAAGAGCGCCCAAGTTTTAGGTAAGAAAGATTTTTATGCGGTCTTTTATGAGCAATTTATTAAATCCGGTTATGACGTGCAAGGATTCCCCAATTTATTTCATGTCACGCAGACTTTTGATATAAAAAATTTTTCGTTATTTGTTAATAATGCGTGCGCGTCGGGGTTATATGCGATGGAGACCGCAAGCCAGATTATTAAAAATGATCAAAGTGATATTGTGATAACTGCGGTTTCGGATCATAGCGATATTTATAAATATGTTTGGTTTAAAGAAATAGGAATTTATTCTGAAAAAGGCTATATGAGCCCTTTTTCTAAAAATGCCGACGGTATTCTTATTGGCGACGGAGCCGCGGGCGTGATGCTTGAGGATTATGAGCATGCCCAAAAACGCGGGGCTTTTATTTATGCCGAATATTTAGGCGGTGGATTTGATTTGGAAAATTGGAAAATTACCGTCCCGCAAATAGGAAGCCAATCCTATCAAAGCGCGATAAAAAAAGCGCTTCAACAAAGTTCTGTGGCGGTCAAAGACATCGATGTATTATGCGCGCATGGCGTCGGGAAAAAGACTATTGATGGATATGAATCAAAGGCTATTACTGATGTTTTCGGGAAAAATCCAAAAGATCTTGCCATCACGGCTTTTAAAGGATATTTAGGCCATACCTTAGGTGCAAGCGCTTTATTAGAGACGATTATTATTTTGCTTATGATGAAGAATAATAAAATTATTGCGTCGAAGAATTGTGAAGATGTAGATCCTCAGCATCATTTGAGACTGGTTGAGAAAACAAAAGAGTGTCAGATAAAAACAGTTATGAAAATTTGTTGTCCGTTTGCCGGATTTAATGCAGCGGTTCTTTTAAAGAAAGGTTAGTAAAAAGATATGCATACGGAAAAATATGATGTCGCTATTATTGGCACGGGAATCGGCGGATTAGTTTGTGGCTGTTATTTAGCCAAAGCCGGTTTAAAAACGATTATTATCGAGAAGAATAAGACGGTGGGAGGTTATTGTTCTTCCTTTACAAGAGGGAAATATAGTTTTGATGCCTGTGTGCATGCTTTTTCAAGTTATCGGGAACAGGGCGTTTTGTATAGAACTATAAAAGATTTGGGCATCAATCAGATAAAGATTGGGCGCAAGAATCCTTCTGATATTATTGTGACTCCTGATTTTAAAATAAAAATATATAACGATCTGCCCAAAGCGATAAAAGAGTTTCAATCTATTTTTCCTAAAGAGAAAAAATCCATAGAGGATTTTTTTACTTATATTGTCAAGTCTTCTCTCGAGGCGTTTATAAAATCAAGGAGAATGACTTTTCGACAGATTTTAGATAAGCATTTTACGGATAGCCGGTTGAAAACTATTTTATCGTTGATATTGTTAGGTTTGGTCGGCACCGATGCTCATGAGCTTTCTTCCGTCGTGGGATGTTTGATTTATAAAGAATTTATTTTTGATGGAGGCTATTATCCTCAAAATTGTATTCAAGATTTTCCAGATAGTTTGTTGGAAAAATATAAAGAATTCCACGGAGAGATCATCACAGCAAAAACAGCAAAAAAAATGACGGTAAATGATCATGCCGTTGAGAAAGTTATTTTGAATGACCATCAGGAAGTTTCTGCCAAATATTTTGTTTCTGCGTGTGATGCTAAATATACTTTGGAGACTTTAATAGGAGAAAATGCTTTGACAGAGATACAAAAGATTAAGATAAAGAAATTAAAACCTTCTTTGTCCGCCTTTTTAGTCTATTTAGGATTAGAGGATTCTTTCGCTATCGGGGATGATTATCGATCGAATATATGGGTTATTCAGAATTATGATTATGACGGGGCTATGCAAGAAATAGCAAATATGAACAATGATTTTTTGGCTATTACCAGTCCTTATGCGAAGAGTGAAATGAAAAAATCCATAGGAAAAACTTTATGCTTGTCGACGATAACTCTTTATAAGGACCCGGCCTATTGGAGAGATGATCATAAAGCTCAATTAGCGGATAAATTAGTGGCGAGGGCGGAAAAAATTATTCCCGGATTATCAAAATCAATCAAGAAGAGAGTTATTGCTTCGCCGCATACGTTATACAAATGGACTTTTAATTATCAAGGGGCCGCTTACGGATGGGCGAGTACGGTGTCTCAATTTTGCGATCCGGATATTTCTCAAAAAACAAGTATTCCTAATTTATATTTATCCGGCCATTGGGCTAATTTAAGCAGCGGAGTTACCTCCGTTATAAATTGTGGATTTAACGTTGCTAATTTAATTTTGCAAAAAGAGAAAAAGTAGACAATGAATATCTTTTCTTTATCGGGTTTTTTCATCGCTCTTACAAGCGCTGTTTTGATTGTGATCCTTTTAAAATATGGAAAATCAAAACTTCATAAAATTTGGTCTTTTTTTAATATCACGGTTTTTATTTGGGGTATCGGATGTTATTTAGCAGGCAAAGCCGCAACGATAGAGACCGCTAAAGTCGCGTGGACAATCGCTTGTATAGGCGGGTATTTTATTGCTGCGGTTTGTTATCATACGATATGTGTCTTTTGTGATCTTCAAAGAAAAAAAGTCCTTTTTCTTTTTTATTTTTTAGCCCTTCTTTTTTCATTTTTCACAATTTTTTATTCTCAGCTTGTTTTAACAAATTGGGAAATGATGTTTGATTCTATTTACTATAATAAAATGACTCCGCTTTACGGGATTATTTTTTTAGAATGGGTGATTGTTGTTTCATTAGCCTTTTATGAATTGGCGATGTTTCTTAAACGATCGACAGACATAAAGAAATCACAATCTTATTATTTATTGATTTCTTTAATGGTAGGATTTGTCGGAGGAGGAATGACCCTTTTTCCAGCTTTAGGAATAAGAATTTATCCTTTTACAAATTTTGGAGTTGCTGTATACGCCATGATTGGAACTTATGCGATTCTTAAGTATCGCTTAATGGATCTGCGGGTTGCTATTACGCGTTTCGGCGTTTTTGTTTTTGTCTATACTCTTGTTTTAGGATTGCCTTTTGCAATGGTGTTTGCTTATAAAAAGTCTCTTCAATCTTTTTGGGGTGATTTTTGGTGGATTTTGCCTATGGTGATAATGGCGCTGTTCGCGACGGCAGGACCGTATATATATTTGTTTCTTCAGAAAAAGGCGGAGGACCGATTATTGGCCACACAGAAACAATATCAGCAAACCTTAATTCAGGCGTCTTTAGGGATGAATCGTATTAAAGAATTGCAACGGCTTTTAAATTTGATTGTGCATATTGTCACCAAAACAGTGCGGATTGAGCATGCGGGTATTTATTTATTAGATCCGGAAAGAAATCAATATATTTTAAAAGCGTCGCGGTTAGAAAAAGATTTTCTTATTCGCGATAAAATTGATATTGAGGAATCTTTGATTAAGCATATAGAAAAGATAGAAGCTCCTTTGATTTTTGCGGAGATAAAACAAAAAGCAGAAGACACCTCGCGTGAAGATTTAAGAAGGATATCTTTTTTGATGGAACAGATGCGTTCTGAAATGATTGTGCCTAATATTGTGAATAAAAAAATGGTTGGGTTTATCAGTATGGGAAAGAAAAAATCCGGCAAAATGTATACAGAAGAAGATATCGCGGTTTTTTCTATCTTGGCGAATCAATCCGCCTTAGCCATAGAGAACGCTATTTTTTATGAAGAAAGCGGCAAGGATTTGGCCCAGCGTTTTCATGAGAGCCGTTTGCGTGGGTTAGGTCAGTTATCGTCGGGCGTGGCGCATCAGATTCATAATCGCTTAAATATTATTTCTTTAGGCGGAGCTGTTTTAATCGATATGCTTAAAGATATTACTTCTCAAACGCCGCGTGAAGAAGTAGATCAATTAATTGAAAAAACAAAAAAAGATATTGAGAAAATGGTTAATAGCGCCATTCGCGGGGAAGAGATCGCCAATGCTATTAAGAATTACGCGCGGGCGAATCCTAAACCGCAGGTTATTGTTTTTGATGAGATTTTGCAAAGTAGCTTGTCCTTGGTCATGACAAAACACCCGGATTTTAAATATGAATTAGTTAAAGAATATTCTTCGACGAGTCCGATTTGGGCTAATTATTCGACGATGCAGGATGTCATTTTTAATAATATAGATAATTGTTGCGATGCCATGAAATTAAAGAAAAAGCATATCAGTGAAGGGCGATTAGTTGTAGATAATTATATTCCTCGGATTAGAATTGCCACGTCTGATGTGGATTCGAATTTTAAGATAGAAATTGAGGATAATGGAATTGGTATGACGACGGATCAATTGGAAAAAATGTTTGTTCCGTTTTATACGACCAAAGGCGCGCAAAAAGGAACAGGTATGGGAATGAATGTGGCGTATCAGTTATTATCGGCGAATAAAGGGACTATTGCGATAGATTCGGTTTATCAATCCTGGACCAAGGTTACGATTATTATTCCTAAGGCCACACCACAGCAGATTGAAGCGGATAAAAATAAGGGAGAAGACAATGGAAACGCCGAAAATCCTATTAGTGGATGATGAAAATGATGTTGTGGATTTCTTAAGGGATTTTTTAGAGCTTAAAGGTTATTCTGATGTGGAGACTGCGACATCAGGGCAAGAAGCCTTGAATATTATTTCATCGAAAAAACCGCGTTTCGCGTTTTTAGATATTCAATTAGCCGATGAAATCAATGGCATTGAGGTTTTAAAGCGTACGCGTGATCTTTCATCGGACACAAAGGTTGTTATGATCTCTGGCTATCGGAAAGAGTTTTTTAAAACCGCGCTTGCATTGGGAGCCATTGGTTTTATTGCGAAGCCGGTTAAGAAAAATGAATTAAATGAAATGATCTCTTTGTTGTCCCAAACATAGGAGAAAGAGGATATGACGAGCATTCGTAAAAAATTTCACGAATTGGGAAATTGGCATAATAATATCAGTATGGCCGCGATTGTAACAAAAGAAGCTCTCCATAATTGTGATGTCTCTGAGTCGGCCTTACCGGATATAAAAAAAATGATGGAAAAAACCATAAAAAATCTTAATAAGATTGAACAGTTTGTGGCGGCCGCAGATGATGCTGTTAATGTGATGAAGCCTTTTATTTATGAGAAAATAGGGGCAGATACAGAAATCCGTCGGATATAAAGAGATTTTTTTACGCAGGAGCCAAA